>CAYIBG010000080.1:4347-8419 GCA_964361365.1 uncultured Ignavibacteriaceae bacterium
GCCTCAACCCACCCCAAAATGAAAAAACTGTGCCCACGACCGGGGATGGCTTACTTCCCGCGTCCGTATGAGATTGAGAAGAGCCTGACGATACGCATCGCCCGGAGCGAGACCGTTCCCCAAGTGGGTGTAGAAGTATTCGCTGAAGAACTTTGTCGCTTTTCGGTCGGCCGTCCATGCGTTGAAAAAAATATCTGATGTCCCGTTCAGGCGGAGCACAAAAGCATGCACCGAGGAGAGCCCGATACCTTGACCGAATTGATTGGAAAGAAGAACCACAGGGAAAGGGTTGAGTTCTGTAAGTCGCTCGAAGGGGACATCCTCGGTTTGCTCTATCATCGTCCCAACAGAGAGCATCATTTCTCCTAATGGTGACGAACCACGTCCATAGGCAAACTCCGTGGAAAGTTGCAGGACGTCTCCCTGTTCGGGCTGGAGATTTTTCCACGAGGCTTCCTGGCCAAGCAGGATGGTCGTTCCCTTGACAAAACTCCTCACGTCCCGAAGTTCATAGTCCACGGACCAGTTCTTGCCGTTGGGATTGCCGACTGCAACAACATCCCGAATACGCGCCGAACTGGTCGTCCTAAATCTCAGCGAAGAATACGACGGCAGAAAATCCACCGTCGTCATCTCGATAAGGTATTTGACATTCCCACTACGGTCCTGATTTTCGAGGGCGTGAAAGGGGAAACCTTCCATGTACTTATTCAGGACGATCACGAGGTTCCGGTCTATGAATTTGTCAATGGGCCTGATGAGAATATCGTAGAGTCGAGTCGACAGGCGGGCAAACTCCGTCATCAGGGGCAAACTCTCAGTCCCGCCAATCCCCGCATACACATGAGGATCCTGGATCAAGCGGCGATAGGAATTCATCAACCTGACCAAGCTGTCTCTGGGAATTGCGACTTTCCGTATTTCGAATTGCTGCCGGGAAACTGCAAAAATGTACAGTCGATCTTCTGCCGGAAGGTAGCTCACGAGGAGCGTCCCACGGGGGATCATCGATGAAATCTCGCCGACTCGGACAGTGGTCGGATGAATCAGGGGCTCATAGTTCGGATACAGAGAGGCAACTCGATTCGCGTTTCCCGCGACTTTCTGTCGCAGAGTAACCATTTCTCCTCGTAATCTGCTTACTTTCGCAACGTCTGTGGATCGTTGGCGGTGAAAGAGCAGACTGGAAAGCTCAAGTTCGAGAATCTTAAGTTGCTGTATGTCCTTTCTGGTCTCCGAAATCAACTTCTGAATCTGTGGATTCCGAATCGTGAAATCTACTCCCTGAAGAACATCAAACAAAGCCTTGTTTCGTGCTTTCTCAACGACGGAAAGCGCCTCCCCTTCCTTCTGCGATTTCATAAGAACATGTGCATAGGCGTAATACCATTCGACATTCTCACGATGGATATTCAGCGCCTCAAGAAAAGGTTCATGCAGTTCTTTATCGATGAACTCGCCCAGGCTTGTTTCGTCCAATTGCATGGCGCTCTGGTACACTTCTTCTGCCTTCTTCGCATTGCCCTGATTTTCGTACAGCCTCGCAATTTGAGTCCACAGATACGCTTCTCCGGTTCGGTGAGCCGCTTCCCGGAATCGTTTCGCAATCTGCTCGTATGATTGTTGGAGGCGCCCCGTGTTCTGCCGGCGTTGCTCCAGAGTCATCAATTTCAGGTTGCATTGGATGAGAAACACGTAGAGATAGCTCTCAGCGATCCGGTCTCCCTGGATTTGCGCTATTTTCAGAGCCGAATTGAAATGCTGCTTCGCCTCAGGATACCTGTTGCCGTCGAAATAAATCGACCCTATATGAAACATCATCAACCCTTCATATTCTCTCCCCACTCGTCGTGCTCTGAGGATGTTCGCGGCATCCCGAAGATCGCCCAGGGCAGCATTCAGATCTCCCTGTGATCGGTGAATAAGACCAAGGTCCATCTTCAACACGGAGGCCAGCAGGGGTTCCTGGCTTTCAGTGATTGATACCAGTGCTTGTTGGATTGAGTTCACGGCTTCAGCATATTGACCGAGTCGCCGGTAGAGTTTTCCGAGATTTCGCAGCGCTTGGGCAACTTTGACCCGGTCCCCTTGTTGTCGGTAAAGCGTGATCGCCCGCCGCAACCCCTCGAGGGACTCTTGATCTTCGCCGGATTCGAACAGGGCGGTTGCCAGCTTAAACTCAGCTTCCGCTTTGGAGCGTTCATCGTTGACGGCCGATACAAGCAACTGGGCTAGTCTGTATTTTTTGATTGCCTCCGGATATTCCCTGATGGAGCTGTAGACGTCGCCAAGCAGGATATTCAGGCGCGTTTCTGCACGGAAATCGCCGGCCTTCTTGCTCCAGCCGATGGCTGCCTGAAAGTTCCCCAAGGAGACTCGGATGTCCCCCTGCGCGAGGTTCGTTTGGGCAAGATAGCTGTATCCCTCCAGGATTTTGTCGGAGGATTGTTGTTGTTCAAACAGCGGGATCGCCCGCTCGAAGAGGGGTTGTGCTTGTTTATAGGATTTTTCTTTGTAGAAATTGACCGCTTTTTGGAGCATCTCCGCTGGATCTGTCAGAGGCTCCTCGTTGAAATCGCATCGAACGGTGAGGCAGGCAAGGATGAAAAAAAGGACGGTTTTGAGCTTGGCCATGAACTGAGGAGAAAAAAAATCCCGTCTCAACGATATGCTGAGACGGGATGAATATAACAAACGCTCAAACGGACTGCAACAAGAAGCTACTTGTTACCTGAATGTAATGCCTACACCAGCTGTCGCCACGGGGTTGGGTGCAAACGAGTAGTCCGCGTGCACGTTGATGAAGAGCAGCAGGAGGCGAACGCCTGCATGAAAGCGCGATTTGTTTTTCCCATCGATGCTGAATCCCGGAGAATCAACTTTCGGGACTAATGGATCATCTGTGTATTTGTATTTAAACGGTTCGACTTCCCATTTCGAACTTTCGATCTGAAACCCGCCATAGACTGTTAAGAGGACAAGGCTCTTGCTCACCTCAACTCCAAAAGCTGTTGCACTCGCGGACATTATTTTTTTATCACTGTTGTCGTTGAACGTAAGCTTTTGCGTCATGAAATGAACTGCTATGTCAACGGGAAACAATGGGATATATTGATCGATATCATGCCGTAAGCCAAAGCCGACAAAACTGACTTTTCCGGCATCTCCGGCTTTGATTGTCGGTATGAACCTTCCTATGACCTCGAGTCCAAAAGGCAATCCAACGGACACTTGGGGTACTGCCAAGGGAACTATACTCAGGTCGAAGCCCGGAGGAGTTGTGAAGATCGTCTGGCCTCTGAGAGCAACCAGCGGGGATGTGGACTTCACCTTAACTGGGATCCCGCCAGTACCACCGACCGCTGTAGGAGAACCAGTCACAACCTGATCGTAGTCCTGACCCGCAGTCAAATTAATGCTGTTAAAACTAATTGTGGCTGGGAGTTCAAAATCGAACGTCTTGTCAGCATCCTTTACAAGGGTAACACCAAATTTGATTCCAACGTCAAAACCGAGCGTGCCGTGAAGGTCTGCTGAATGGTAGAACCCACTGTTGAGGTCAGCGCCCAAGCCAGAAAGGAACGGTGACAAATAACTTTCAGCGTTTTTTCCGGCCACTTTGGCGAGCTGCGATCCGAGGTCTTGGCCAAATGCGGGAGCAACAAATATCGCCAGTGCAACTCCGAGTGCCAGGATATTGATTTTCTTCATGAAGCCTCCATAGAATGATTGAATAACTATTGATCTGACATTAATATCCTGAAACCCTGCCCCAGAATCAACGGGTGTCCATCGTGCCTTTGACTAACGTCACAATGTCGTCCGCGTTATCCGAAAGTATCCCATCTACGCCGAAATCCAGCATCTTTTGAACATCCTGAACAGAATTTAATGTATAGATGTAGACAGCGATCCCGTTGTCGTGAGCGTCCTGAATCATTCCCTTCCTTAACTCCTGCTTTGCGCAAACAAACACAGACGCGCCTGCCCTTCCTGCAAGTTTGGAGGGCATCCGTCCGAAATCACGATACAGGTTGTACAACACTCCGGTGATTGATCCTGCATTGATTCG
>CAYIBG010000081.1:0-8336 GCA_964361365.1 uncultured Ignavibacteriaceae bacterium
ATCCTTTGAAGGTGGCAGGCATCAACGGCGTGTCGACAAGATTTCAACGTTGACGAACCTGTAAGCTCACTCCATCTCTCCTTCACATGAACACACTCAAGCACCGCGACCCCGAGATTTATTCAGCCATTCGCCAGGAAATTCACCGTCAGAACACAAAACTGGAACTTATCGCTTCAGAAAACTTCGTGAGCCTCGCCGTCCTTGAAGCGTTGGGAACCGTGTTGACCAATAAATATGCCGAAGGCTACCCGGGGAAGCGATACTACGGCGGCTGCGAATTCGTTGACATTGCAGAGAATATCGCGCGTGACCGCGCGAAGAAGTTGTTCGGCGCCAAATATGCAAACGTCCAGCCCCATTCTGGCTCGCAGGCAAACATGGCCGTGTATTTCACGTTCCTCAAGCCGGGTGCGAAGGTCCTCGGCATGAACCTGTCCCACGGAGGACACCTGACCCACGGATCTCCCGTAAATTTCTCGGGACAGCTGTACAAGTTCAGCGCCTACGGCGTTGCACGCGAAACCGGTACCATCGATTACAACGAAGTAGCCGATATCGCCGGGAAAGAAAAGCCGAAGATGATCACGGTGGGGGCAAGCGCGTATTCGCGGAACATCGACTATCGCAAGTTCCGCGAGATTGCCGACCAGGTCGGTGCCTTCCTGTTTGCAGACATTGCCCACCCCGCAGGCCTGATTGCCAGCAAGCTGTTAAACGACCCGATCCCTCATTGCCATGTGGTCACATCGACCACGCATAAAACGCTGCGGGGCCCGCGCGGCGGGTTGATCCTGATGGGAAAAGACTTCGAGAACCCGTTTGGCGCCGTCGCCCCGAAGTCGGGCAGAACAAAAATGATGTCCGAGCTTCTCGATTCAACGGTGATTCCCGGTATCCAGGGTGGACCGTTGATGCATGTGATCGCCGCAAAAGCAGTGGGCTTCTCCGAAAACTTGCAGCCCGATTTCAGAAAATACTCCGAGCAGATTATCAGGAACGCTCAGGCTCTTGCCGGAGCGCTCGTCAAACGTGGATACCAGGTCATGTCCGGTGGAACGGATAACCACTTGATGCTGATTGATCTCCGCAACAAGAATGTGACCGGAAAAGATGCTCAGGAAGCCCTTGACAAGTCTGGAATAACGGTGAACAAAAATGCCGTGCCGTTTGACGACAAATCGCCGCTGATCACGAGTGGCATACGAATCGGTACTCCGGCGATCACCACGCGGGGCATGAAAGAGCCCGACATGGAAACGATTGCCGGAATGATCGACGATGTCATCATGCACCCAACCGACACTTCGCTTTTTGCAAAAATCAGCGACCGTGTGAAAGACCTGTGCTTGCGTTATCCTCTCTACCCTGAACTGGCGGCGTGACCCATGCAGTCTGTTCTCGCTAAATTTTTGCGAACGAGCAAGACCGATGCCGGCGAGGGAGATTCCCAAGAGATGTCGTTTCTGGAGCATCTCGAAGAACTGCGCTGGACGATTCTCAAGGCCGTCCTCGGAATCCTGGCCGGTGCGATCGTTTGCGGTATCTATGCAGATTTCATCGTTCAAACTCTCCTGCTCCACCCGTTGAAATCGGTCGGACTGAAGGCACAGGTTCTGTCTCCGTACGGCATCGTCATGCTCTACATGGAGGCCGTGCTGATTTGTTCGGTTATTGTCAGCATGCCGAACACCCTGTTTTGGCTCTGGCGTTTTGTCTCTCCGGGCCTCATGCCCAGCGAGCGGCGGTACATCTCGGCCATTGTTTTTTTCACTTCGCTGTGTTTTTTTGGGGGAGTCGCGTTCGGTTACTTTATCGTCCTTCCCACATCGTTGAATTTTTTCGCGCACTTCGGCACGGCAAACATCGACCTGAATATCGCCATCGACCGCTACGTGAGCTTTGTGCTGGCGCTCATCCTGGGGGCTGGGTTGATATTCGAACTGCCTATGGTCACCTATTTTCTCTCGAAGATGGGACTCCTGACACCCGCTTTCATGCGGCATTACAGAAGGCACGCCTTCGTTGCCATCCTCATTGTTTCTGCAATCGTCACCCCCACTCCCGACATTGTGACTCAAGTGCTCCTCGCAGTACCGATGATCCTCTTGTATGAGGCAAGCATTCTCGTTTCAAAATTGAGCCAGAAGAAGAATCAGGACATCATGCCCGAGGGCCAGTCGTGAGTTTTCTCACCAACACGTCTGTTTCACTCGATTCCATTAAGGAGCCGGTTCGCGACGAGTTGAAGGGATTCGACCGGTTCTTCCGGGATGCGATGAGGTCCAAAGTCGGCCTGGTGGACATTATCGCCCGCTATATCATTCGTCAGAAGGGGAAACGCGTCAGACCGCTGCTTGTCCTTCTCAGCGCCAAAGCGTGCGGGACAATCAACGAAAGCACGTATCGCGGTGCGACGCTTGTAGAGATCCTGCATACGGCGACGCTTGTCCACGACGATGTTGTCGATGACGCCGACACGCGACGCGGCCTCGCTTCCATCAATGCAGTATGGAAAAACAAGGTGGCGGTGCTCATGGGCGATTATTTGCTGTCGCGGGGACTCTTGATCGCCCTGGAACGGGGCGATCACTATTTCCTCCATTCCACTTCGAATGCGGTCAAGCGGATGAGCGAGGGCGAGCTTCTGCAGATACAAAAAAGCAGACAGTTGAACCTGGACGAAGAGACCTATCTGCGCATTATCGGGGACAAAACGGCCTCACTGTTTTCCACCTGCACGGACATCGGCGCTGCGAGCGTCACAGAGGACGCCGATCGCCGCAACCTGATGAAGAAATTTGGAGAGAACGTGGGGATGGCTTTCCAAATTCGCGATGACCTGCTGGATTACGAGGGGAGAAAAAGCATTCTTGGGAAACCGACGGGCCTCGACATGAAAGAGAAGAAGCTCACGCTTCCGCTCATCCACGCGCTGCAATCAGGGGTCCGGAAGGATGCCAAGCAAGCTCTTCGGATTATCAAGAACGGGGCAAAGCAGAAAGAAATTGACTGGGTGGTTGAATTTGTGAGGACGGCCGGTGGGATCGAATACGCCCGGGAAAAAGCAGAACACTTTGCAAACCTTGCCCGCCACAGCTTGGCCACCTTATCAGAGTCCGACTCCAAGAGCTCCCTGCTTCAGTTTGTGGACTTCGTTATGGAGCGAACTAGTTAACACCAGCTGTTACTTCACGAGCAACATCGTTTTGCGGTGGAACTGGCGGTTGCCCTGAGGGTCGATGTAAGTAAGCTGGTAGATATACATGCCGCTCGAGTAGGCCGTTGCATTCCATCTCTCTTCATGATATCCGGCCGGCTTGTCCTGGTCAACAAGCGTTGCGACTTCTCTGCCCAAAAGGTCATAGATCCTGAGTGATACTTTGCTATCCGCTGAAAGCTGGTAGTTGATTGCTGTCGACGGGTTGAACGGGTTTGGATAGTTCTGAAACAACTCAAATCGTTCCGGGGGATTGACCGAGATCGTGATCTCTTTGCTCCAGGTCTGGCCATCAGAGCTCTTGATCTGGAAATTCAATGTCTGCTCTGTTTTGACGGGTGCTGTCTTATCCACTGAAAAGCTGAACGAGGCTGTTTTCTCTTGTTTGCTGTCCAACTGCTCGATCGTTTGCTCTGTGCTCACAAACTTGATCCAGGCCGGGATATTCTGAGCCGTTACCTTGACACCGGTGACGTTCAAGGACGCTGTGTTTTCGACTGCAAGTTCGAGAGTATTGTCGGCTGAGGCGAAGGGGAGTTGATACGTTACGCTTTGACACAGCATGAGTTGAAATGGACTTAAAAGAATCAGAAGAATTCTGTTGCACATAAAAGCCTTTCCTTCTCGTTATCTATAAGCTAATTAAATGAATATTTGTCACTCCCGCGGATTTTCAGCGGGAGTCCAGAACCCGAATCCTATTGTTACTCAGCCTGAAAAGGACTCAGCGAAAACTCGTTCTGGATTCCGTCTTAAAATCCGACGGAATGACAGAAAAACAACAGTTCGATTTTCAACTCCTCTGCCACATCCACCTACACACTTGCCAAACTGAGAACATTTAGTCCTTGTCCTTTGAACCCTTCTTCGGTTTTCTGTCCGGTAACCGGTCGATCAGGTATTCGGTGTTATACTTGAGCAAAGCATAGGCTTCGCTGGTCATAACAACGCTTTCACCCTTGTCTCGTCTCCACCAGTTTTTCCGATCCTTGCCGTGTTTTCGTTCCTCGTTATCCTCGCTGCGTTTCCAGAGCCGTTCGACTTTGCTCACCAGTTTTTCCAATTCCCTGCGTGCGAGGACTGAGTCGCGACGTTCGAGTTGTCTTTGCGCCTTTTTGAGCCTCTGTTCGATGTTGCGGACGATGCCGTCTTCGGGTCGCTCATCGTTGTCACAATCGTTATCCCGGTCTCTCCCCAGCCAGCCAAGCTCAGCAGATTGGCGGGTGTAGGAAAGGAGAGTGTCGAGGAAGACTGTAAGATTGGACGGCATGGGGGGATCCTTTGGTGCAATGGTCCTCCTAATTATGCTATTATTTGGAAAGCTTCGCAATGGCTTTAGTAACTTCGATACTTCCACAGGCGGTTCTTCAGGAAATGCCAGAACTATCGAAGTCGAACCCGCGAAGTAACCGTTAACAATGGCTGGAAGACCCGTGCTAACAAACGAGAACCCTGTTTCAGAAGAATCGGGTGCAACCCCATCATATGGACTTGGCATTCCCGCCTCACCGTTTGAATTGAACCATCCAAAAACTCGCACAAAGGAATAAGATCCCCTCCGCCAGTGCGAATTGGGTTCCCTGAAATTTGTAACTACTGAGAACAAATCTATGTCAAAGCTCTGTAACCGCTGCAAGCTAGAAGCATCGTTCCTTATCGTGTAAGTGAATTGAAGGCTCTCCGAATTGGCACTTTTGAAAATGTTAGTAGTGACAAAAGGCATTAGTTTGGTCGAAGGCTCAAAATATACTTCATGGATTTTTCCACTTTCTCCTTGGTACTTGACAACATAGTTTCTTGAATTTGGGTTCAAAGTCACGCTGGGCTGAAATTGAGCTTTGGCGCCAGGAAACAGCAGGATAATTAGAACAGTTGTTCGATTCATAAGCCATGTTACTTTCAATCAAAGTCTAAATGGTAATGCTCGAATCGCGAATTGGGAAGATGTATTGCGGCTGCAGCATTTTGCTCCCGGCAAAACCTCTCAAAAATGAGATTTCCCACCAGCCTGCTTTGAGCGTTTAATTGTTCTTCGTTATCTATCATATTAAATGGCAAATTCCTTGGTCGTCGGATAGGAATTCCAATTCGATGTTGTAACGGACCATTTCGAAAAAAGAAAAGATCTGTTCTTATGTCCACATCTCTGCCGGTTCTGTGGGTCTCGTGAGCTCCAGTCCAACTTCCTTCGACATCAAATTTACCTCCGTGGGGAAGGCTGATATCATTGATTTGAATAACTTCCTCATTTGGCAATTCCTGGTTCCAAGCTGTGGCAATCCGTTGCATATTCGTGAGCACAGTCGAGTCACCCCAATGATTGTTGTCAGGAGTTGCACAAGTTCCGACACCTCCTGGACCGTGATGATTACAGGTTCCTCCAATAAGCTCGTAATTTGCGCCCGGGCCGATCAATTGCAGGTTCGGGACTTTCTCAGCTACGGTTATCGTATCCCAAAGCAATTGATTTCGCCTCGAGTTTGCTCGAATTAAAATCGTATCGCCGAAGATGGATGCAACATAATCCAATTCTTCTCCTCCATTGGATTGAGTCTCACCATCATATGGCCCATCCTGATGTGTGTTTGTTCTTCGCAGAATGAAATGTCCGTAGTTTCCTCTGCTCACTATCCGACGTGGACTAACGTGGTCGTGCCCGCCGGAACCATCAACATAATCGGTCGTCAATTGGAATGGATGATTAGGCACAGGCTTCCCGCCTCGCGTTAATCGTACGGTGAACTGTTTTCGATTTTCTGCTCTGGGTGTATTGACCACCGTCGGTGGAATCACCGGCTGCACTTCAAATGGTGCGGTCATCACAATCTTCAATGTTTGTTCCACCACCACAATCTCTTTTCCTCCATGTTTCCATGGGTCACTGTGGAGTTCAACTTTTATCTTGCATTTAATCGCTGAATCCGGATTCTTCTTCACCGCCGCAAACCGAATCAATCCTGCTTGGGCATCGCCATAAGAAATATTCTCCAGCTTCACAGGACTGGTCTTCAGCGTATCCCCATTCTTGTCGATAAATGTACCAAATTCTTCGTTTTGGGTGACCGAAAGCCTAAGCAGTGCACTCGTATCGAAAGCAACATCCTGGCTATCTGCATCTTTCGCCTTCACCATAATCTTCGTCGCCTCCGTGAAGGCAACTGTATCTTCTTCCAATGTCACTTTAAAATGATCGAACTCCTCTTCCTTCTTTACTGTGACCCTTGCCACCCCGCTCAACCCAAAGAAGCTGCTTGAGGCAGCGCTCCCCTTCGAGAGTTGAGGCTTTGAAGTGCTTGTATTTGCTTTTCCTTGAATATTCTGTTGTCCTTGGCCATGTGCCGCACTAATAATAATCCCTTCATCCACTTCGATCTGGATGACGACTTCCACCGAGTCGGGCTGCGGCTCTTCTTCATGGGCTGAAAAGAGCATCTGACTCTGACTGCTGACGAGCTCATCGCCTGACTCCGTCGAATCGGCATTTTGCAGAAGTCCCGCTGCGGCTCCACCGACGATCCGGTAGGTGATGGTTGCTTCCGGAGCCAAAGGCTCCGTTGTCCCATTGGGCAAGAGCTTCCGGACCTCGATCGTGGCTTTCTCACCATAAGCGAGTGTTCTCGGAGTTGCTGTGATCTGAAGTCCCCCGGGAACGACGAAGAGTTCTGCCGTGGCCGGATCAATCGTGAGATTGCTTGCACTGACCTCAACGACCACCCTTTGTGGCTCCGTCGGTGATTGTTCCCATGCCCGGAAGAAAACGCCGGCTTCTCCTCTGAACTGAGCTACGCCTGAAATGCTGTCTCCCTGTTGCTCCGTCGCTCGATCGAAGAGTGTACCCCACTGGTTTCCTTCGATTAGCCTGAACGTGTAAGTTACTGCCGGATCGGGCTCGGCGTCAACACCGCCGCAGGCAACTGTTCTGGCAACAAGTTCCATTTCTTGTCCTTCCTGCACACCGCCAGAGGTCGATAGCGCCAGGGCCAGATCGTCCGGCGTAAAGACATTGATGATTGTTGTACGTCTGAGGTCGCGCACGGTCGCTTCCAGCTCCACCGTCCCGCCTTGATCCAGTGGTTGCTTTGCAATGAACTTCATATTGATCGCGTCATCAGCCCGCAGTTGAAACTCCGAACCCAGCAGCGTTCCTTCCCGCGTACGAAACTCGCCCAACTCAGCCCCCTGCAATACTTTGAACTGAATAAGGTCTGCTTCAGGGCTCCAGCGGATTTGCTGTGAACATGAGTACGTTGGAGGTATAGCCAGCGTCGTGAATTTCCCTGACTCGACACAACTTTCCAGAAACCAGAATGCAAATCCATTGGCAAACGGAATGAAGCCCGAATTGTAATCGTCAGAAACAGCCCAAATAGCGTTGACCTCGAGCCCACCCCCGCGATAGACCTGATGGGCATTATGGACCAGGTTATCATCAACGTAGAGGGTGAACGTAGTCCTCGCAGAGTCTCCCACAGCAATCTCTGCGACGCGCGTTATAAGGCTGAAATAGTATTCTCCGATCACCGTATCCTGAAGGGTCACATCGATTCGTCCCGTCCCTTCGTATGCAACACCATTGTTGAGCGGATCTCCACACACCCGTCCCACACCCATGCGGAGCAAAATGGGACGGTCGACCTCAAGAACCATTCGCACCGAATGCGTTACTCCTGGATTGAAGAGAACTTTGTGCGGAAGGGAGGGAGAGATGCTGACCTTTTCCCGAATGTGAACTTGAGCAAGGACAACTGACGGAACAAACAGCAAAACGGCTACGAGGAATAAAATCAGAAACTGAGACTTCACGAGCGCCTCCCACAGAATGAGCAGATGGCTTCACTGAATTGCAGTCATTCGGAGTATAAAGCTTTGTGCCGGGAGTGTCAACGCGGTAAATTACTGTATTTTGCTGTACGTACTTTACAGGGAGGTTGCTGTAAGCGGTTGACAATAGGAAGCTTAGAGAAGAATTTTTGCGGAGGGAAAAAGAACAAAACCTTAAAATCAGTCGGGAGTGTTCGAGTTAGCTTAACCGAGGTCGAACATCACACGCCTTCCTTATAAAGAAAGACAATCCGCTACACGAATTCCCTCTCGCCGCTCCGCACCACGAGCACCG
>CAYIBG010000082.1:0-2164 GCA_964361365.1 uncultured Ignavibacteriaceae bacterium
GCTTCACACTGCTCTTCCTGCGGACACACTCGGCCGCAAATGGCAGGCAGGTAATTCGCTTCTCGTATCTTGTTCACTGCGCCCAGGTAATCTTTACAATAAATAGCCTGGACGAAACTCCGAATATCAATTCCCACCGGACAACCTTCGATGCAGACAGGATTCGCACATTCAAGGCACCGTGCCGCTTCCGCAAGCGCCCTTTCTTCATTGAGTCCAAAGGAAACTTCCAGAAAATTTCTGGATCGTTCCAGCGCTTCCTGTTCGATGGATTCCTGCCGTTGGATCTTCATGCGCTCAGACGGTTTCAGCGGGTTCACGGTATTCATTTCACCAGCTCCTTTTGGAACGCTTCCTGAACCCTTGAAAATTGTTCATTTGATGTCTTCTCTGCCTGCAGATAGCTCCGATTTCGCTTGATGAGCTCTTCAAAATCGACGCTGTGTCCATCGAATTCCGGTCCGTCCACGCATGCGAATTTCATTTTGCCGTCCACGGTCACCCGGCAGCCACCGCACATGCCAGTTCCGTCAACCATAATCGTATTGAGGCTCACGTAGGTTTTCAATCCGTACTTTTTCGTGAGTCCTGAAACGGATTTCATCATCGGGAGAGGACCGATGGCATAGACTGCGTCGATAGCGACCGCGGAGTCGATCAAATCCTCGAGCTGGTCAGTCACTAACCCTTTTCTTTTATACGAGCCGTCATCAGTCGTGATGAACAGATAGTCCGAACAACGTTCCATTTCGCGTTCAAGAATTACGAGATCTCTTGTGCGGGCTCCGACGATTGAATAGACACGGTTCCCCGCTTCTTTCAAAGCAATAGTGATCGGATACAATTCGGCCGTTCCAACTCCTCCGCCGATGCAAACCACAGTGGATTCTCTGACTATTTTCGTGGGGTTCCCAAGGGGGCCCACCACATCCAACAGATTGTCTCCGACATCCTTCTGTTGCAAGAGTCTGGTTGTTTTCCCCACAGCCTGAACAATAAGAGTGATGGTCCCTTCCTCGCTGTCGCTGTCGACGATGGTGAGCGGAATACGCTCCCCCGTTTCTTCAACGCGGATGATGACAAAATTACCGGGTTTTCGCTTGGCGGCGACGAAAGGTGCATGAACGACAAACCTCGTAACGGTCGAGGAGAGCTCTTCCTTATCTACGATTGGGTACACTGTTCCTCCGCTTTTCTATTGAAGGGCGCCGTCATCGTGAATACATACCATCGGGCACACATCCATGGCCCGACGGATGTCTGCCTCTTCGCGCTCGTCCACGGGTTGGCTGTACACGTAGTAGTATGTCGCGTCGTTGTTATACATGAAGTTGTGGAGGGCGTAAGAGAAACAAATCCCACATCCGTTGCAGGAGGACGTTACGTAGAACTTACCTGGTGCGTTTTCGGCCAGTTTGGATACGATCGCTTCCATGATAAACTCCTTTTCTTTCAACGTTTTTGAGGTAAAGTCGGCAAGGACTGTGCCAATGGACGGCACAGTTTTGACCAAGATTTCTCTAGGAAAGAGCCAAAATTGGACACCGGAGAGACTTCCATTTCTTGAAATTAGTAGGGATTTCTAAGATTTGGGAAGCAGGAATCCTTTAGGATACGTGTATCAAAGCTGCTTTGAGGTCTTTGATGATGTCCTTTGGTTTTTCAAGCCCGACGGAAAGCCTGATTCCACCAGGATCGATTCCCCGCTTCATTTGTTCATCTGGTGAGATGCTGGAATGTGTCATGGATGCGGGGTGCTCGATGAGAGTCCGAATATTGCCGAGGCTTACGGCTAACGTGATAGCGTACGATCGCTTCGCCACGTGATTCACAAGACGGTCCGCCCGACGTTTCCGCTCGGCGGGAGACGAACCCTTCATGATGAAGTACAGGAGCGATCCGGGGGAGAATTCCTCATCATAATTATGCATTTGAGCACGAGCAACAACGCGCTGGGGGAAGGAATCAAGTCCGGGATAAAACACTGACGAGATTCGTTTGTCTTTCTCAAGAAACTCCGCGACGTGCTGCGCTGTCTCCACCTGTTGCTTCATGCGTGTTGCCAATGACGGCACACCGTACACCAGAATGGGCCAGGCGCTTTTTGAGCTGAGGACGCCGCCAAAATCCTTCCGATACAACAGAAGCTGGTCATAGCTCCACG
>CAYIBG010000082.1:2264-8317 GCA_964361365.1 uncultured Ignavibacteriaceae bacterium
CTGAGGACGCCGCCAAAATCCTTCCGATACAACAGAAGCTGGTCATAGCTCCACGCAGGTCCCACCACTACACCGCCCATATCTGTGCCGAACCCGCATAATCCTTTTGTCAGCGATTCAACGACGAAATCAATGCCAAGCTCGAGGGGTCTTTGGCAAAACGGAGTTGCGAAAGTGTTATCCACCGCCGTGTAGAGGCGATGGCCCGAAGAACGGTGGGCGTTGTGTTTTCGCGCAATGTCGACAACCTTGCGAATATCGATCAATTCCATGGTGGGGTTCACCGGAGTTTCAAAGTACAGCAACCGCGTGTGCGGTGTGATGGCTCTGTTCAACGCCGACGCATCGTTGAAATCAACCCAGTGCACGCCCACCTTGTAGCGTGGCAGCCAATTCTTAAACAACGAGTATGTGCACCCGTAAAGCATCTTGTGTGCGACGATTTCGCTTTCGCTTCCCAGCAGAATCCCGCAGAGGGCCGATACCGCAGCCATTCCGGTCGAGAACGTTACAGCGCATTCGCCGTTTTCTGCGAGGGTGAGATTTTCTTCGAGAATCTCCTTGTTGGGTTCGCCAAGCCGGTCGTAGATATAAATGGGAGCCTTCGAATGCACAAAGAAGTCTCCGGCGTGATGGGCAAACTCGATGAAACCACGCGCTCCCCTCTTCGTGGTCGTCATCCGAAACGTGGACGAGGAAGACAACGGCGGGATCAAATGATGGCTATAATCCCATTTGGGTGTTTGTGGTTTGCCGTAGATAAGCTGCGTTTCGTGCGAGTATTGATTCTCTCGTTTCTTTGATTTCATGACTGCCTCCATGTGATGACACTTCGTTCCAACAAGTCTCATACCAGAGCCACTCTTCATGAAGGGCATATTTTCCTTTGTCGTGGCGGGCATGGATTCCGACGCGACTTCGAATTTTCCCGAAATCGAAGAGTGATGTCTTAGTTATGAGAACGCTGTTGCCTTTGCGGGCGAGTTTCGATATCTTGGTAACGGTTCGCACAAAAGCCTGTTATGCCATAACAGGCTTTTCGTTCTTTATTTTGGAGGAGTGTTACATGGTGATCATAGTTCAGTCGGTTAGAACGCCAGGTTGTGGCCCTGGAGGTCGTGGGTTCGAGTCCCACTGGTCACCCGAAAAACATTGCAGATTGTAAATTGGAAATTGATGAGAGCTCTTGACACCTGAAGAGATGAAACAGCGGACGAAAGCGTTTGCAGTGCAGGTGCTCCGTTTCGTCGATCGGCTACCCAACGGGAGGTCTGTCGACATCCTGGCTCGACAACTCGTGGGCGCAAGTACCTCGGTTGGAGTAAATTATCGTGCGGCATGTATCGCAGGCTCAAAAAGCAGAGTTCAATTCGAAGTTGCAGACATGTTTAGAGGAAGCCGACGAATCTGCGTTCTGCCTGGAGGTGCTGAGGGATGGTGGCATGTCCGATAGTGCTGATCAGAAAGCGTTATGGTCCGAAGCCAAAGAGCTTACGGCTATATTCGTATCTTCTCTCAAGACCTCGAGGCGTTGAAGATCACTCGTTAGCGGTTTCTCAATTGTGATTTGAGGGTTTTCAATTTCCAATATACAATTCTCATTTTTCAATGTTCTGCCCCCATCGTCTAGAGGCCCAGGACACGGGCTTTTCAAGCCTGGAACACGAGTTCGAATCTCGTTGGGGGCACGAACAAGCGCAGAAATGGAGAAATGAGGAATTGCGGAAATGAGAAAACGGGGATATTGGAATTGAAAGGTGATACCAAAATCGTTCGCCGATAACTGAATACTCTTGCAAATAAAAACCCAATCCTGCTTAATGCAAGATTGGGTTTTTTGTTTCTCTGAATGCTCTAGTTCGCTGCCGACAAGCGTTGCGAGATATTCGCCAAATCTTCTATAGAGTAAGACGAAATAACTATTCCTGAGGCATCTTTCATAACAATCCCACCGGTTTCTGTTGCGGCACACCGGACGAGCACATTCCCCGTAATATCCTTCACAATCGTCTCGCCTCCTGACCGTTCAAAAACGTATTCCTTCTGACTCCCTTCTGAATCCTGAAGCAGCCGAATAGACTTGTCGGCAGCATTCAAAATCAGGGTCACGCCCGCTTCGGGGATCGGAATCACTTTCTGGTCGTTCGATGCCGAAACCGGGTTGGTTCCACCCCAGAATTCGATCGAATTCAAGACGAGCACATCGACAGTGACGCCAACGCCATACACGGGTATGATCGTCATAACAAGGAAGGCGATTTCATTCAGCCATTTGTCGCCCAAGCCTTGATTAAACTTGTAGATTTTTCTTGTCAGGTTGAAAGAGGCAAAACAACCCGACGACGCCACGAGCATCGAGCCCATGAGCAACATCGCGATGAATCGAACAAAGTGTTTGGACATGATTCCCTCCTTTTGTATTGGTTGTGAGCGTGGTTTATGAACAAGCAAACCTGTTTACTGTGATTCTTCCAGAGTGGTAATGCTGATTTCATCAGCAAAGAGCCAAGCCTTGCTGCCGGCACCCTTGTGCCAGGGCGGACAGACGCCTAGGTTCCTTGCCCGTACACGAACGAATCTTGTTGCGACGCTCTTGTACGCGATGAATTCCTTGATCAGGGCCCTGGAATCCTCGGGCGAAACATCGTTGGCAACCTCTACCGGTTGCGAGTACATTCGACCATCTTCTGAGAATTCAAAACTCACCGTTGTGGGGAAGAAAATCCACGAGTTGTTGTCCTGCAAGCTCCGCAGGGAAACGCTCTTGATTTCTTTTACAGCGCCGAGGTCCACAACGGCATCCAGGTCGGTTTGCTCGTATCCCTGCCACCCGCCAAGATGGAAATCCGTCGAACCACGCACACCGTCCAGCAAAGCCTGGTCTCCGCCCGCAGTGTATTGCGGACTGTAACGCGTGTTCAGAACGAGTGTGCCAACAGGCTGCCACTTTACGAAGTTCGCGATCACTGTTTTGGACTGGACATTCTCTCTTTGTGCGAACGCGCTTATGGAACAGGTTTGCGAGATGAAAAACGGGCCTGAATATCTCTCAAACCTCCCAGAAGCACCGGCACTGTAGAACACGGCGCTCCCTTTTTCATTTGTGACAAGTTCCACTTTGAGAGAATCCTGAAAAGCCTTGGAGGCAGCCTTGATAACAGGCACGACAACGAGAGGCTTAACAGGTTTCGGAATGTCTTCCACGGGCCACGAGAGAACCGGCTGCTCACCCATTTCAAACTCGATGATCCCTCCCGCCATGATGTCCGCGTGATTAAGAACCAGTTTCTTCGATTGCACCCCGTTGAGCGAAATCGCCTGCACGAACTTGTTCTTCCGCGAATTGTTCCCCGCCCTTATGACAAACTTCTTTCCGGTCTCAAGTTGCAAAGTTACTTTGTCAAACAACGGCGATCCAATCGAGTAAACCGGCTTTCCCGGCGTCACCGGATAAAACCCCATCGCGCTCATTACGTACCACGCCGACATCTGGCCGCAGTCGTCGTTGCCGCACAAGCCGTCAGGGCGGTCAGAATACAGGGAGTCGAGGACGCTTCGCACAAGCATCTGAGTCTTCCACGGCGCGCCGACATCGTTGAATAAATACGCCACGTGATGACTCGGCTCGTTTCCCTGGGCGTATTGCCCGATCATGCCGGTGATATCCGACTGCTGCCTCCCCGCCATGGCCGAGCCTCCAGCGAAGAACTCGTCGAGCTTTTTTTCGAGCCCTTCCTTGCCGCCGTGCAGCTCGATTAAACCCGGTATGTCCTGTGGTAGGAAGAAACTGTACTGCCATGCGTTTGCTTCCGTGTATTCGTTCGTCACAGCAACGGGGTCGAACGGCTCGACCCATCCGCCATTCCGTTTGGCGCGCATGAACCCGGTGGACGGGTCGAACAGATTCCTGTAGTACTGCGCCCGCTCGAGGTAGTGCTCGCGTTCTTCCCGTTTCCCCATCAAACCCGCCATTTCAGCGATGCACCAATCATCGTAAGCATATTCCAGGGTCTTGGAAACGGATTCATTCTCATGGTCCGCTGAAATGAATCCGTGATCACGGTTATACTTCAGGCCGTAATGGTCTTGCATGGCGCTGGATTTCATTGCCCGGAGAGCCAATTCTGCATCGAATCCGCGGATGCCTTTTGCGTAGGCATCGACAATCACAGGAACGGCGTGATACCCGATCATGCACCATGTTTCGTTGGTGCACAGCTCCCACACTGGCAGGATACCGGATTCAGTGTACTTCGCTAACAGCGAATTGATGAAATCCACTGTGCGTTTTTGATCGATAATTGTCAGCAGGGGATGTTCTGCACGAAACGTGTCCCACAGAGAAAAAACGGTGTACATGACGAAACCTTTCGCCACGCGGGTTTCTCCGTTCATTGCTCGATACCTTCCGTCAACGTCGCTGAGCGTGTTCGGGGCAATCAGGGCATGGTACAAAGCCGTGTAGAACGTTCGTTTCTGCTCGTTCGTGCCGCCCCCGACCTGAATCTTCCCGAGTTCCTTCTGCCACAGCTCCGCGGCATCTTTTTTCGTTTTTTCGAAATCCCATCCGGACATTTCCTGGTCGAGATTCTTCCTTGCTCCTTCGACGCTCACGGAAGACAGCGCGACCTTGATAATGACAGGGTCATTTGCATCAATATTGAATTGCACAAATGCCCGAATATCCTTGCTTGCGAGCTTCCTGCCACTCCAGGCGGAATCGCTCAGAGAGCCGGTTCGTTTGAAAGCCTTTGAGAAGCGGGCGACGAAATACAGATGCTGATCTTTGGCCCATCCCTCTGATCGCCTAAACCCGGCAATTTCAGTATCGCTCACGAATTCCAGCCATGACTCGATCACGCGGTCCGGCCCAAGTCCGTGGCGCAGGTCGATCTGGATTGTTGCTTGATTGGTTCTGGGAAACGTGTAGCGATGCACGCCAACCCGCTGCGCAGCTGTTAACTCGGCTGTAATGAGCTCGTCCAACAATTGAACTTTGTAGTATCCGGGCGAAGCCCATTCCTTGTTGTGCGAAAACCTCGCATGATTTCTTACACCAGGCTTACCGGTAAGAGGTAGGAAGAGGATATCGCCGTAGTCGGCGACCCCGGTGCCGCTCAGATGGGTGTGGCTGAATCCGAGTAAGGTTGAATCCGAGTAGTGATATCCTGCGCAGGCATCCCATCCTGCAACACGTGTATCCGGGCTGAGCTGAACCATACCGAACGGAACTGTCGCACCCGGAAAGGTGTGGCCATGGCCATCGGTTCCCACGAAGGGATTTACAAACTGTGTTTGAGAGAATGCAAAAGAGAGCAGAAGGCAGAAGGGAGAAAGGAGGAATCCGTGGCGGGACATTCTGGCGTAATATCGAAAGAAAGTCGGCAACCGTCAACTGTCGGAACACTGATGACACTGATCGAAAAGATTCGCACTGATCGTCATATCTGTGAGGACCTCGTCCTTTTCTGTGTCATCTGCGTTCCATTCTCTTCCTGTCGTTCGTAAAGATTTTTCTTCGAATCTCAGGTTTCTTGCCGAAATTCAGCAAAAGTCCTATTTCCACACTCGTCGCCTTGAGATAATTAATCAACTGAAATTCATGCTCTTCGATGACCGACTCCGCCGCCTTCAATTCGAGGATAACGGCATTTTCCACTACTATATCGGCATAGTAATCCCCCACAAGATGGCTTTTGTATTGCACTTCTATGGGCTTCTGGCTTTCCACGGCCAAGCCATTGCAACGGAGCTCGATCATCATTGAGTGTTCATATACTTTTTCGAGGAACCCGTATCCCAGGGTGTTATAAACCTCGAAGAAACACTGTATTATTCGTTCCGTAAGTTGTTGATGCAGATACATTTTCTCTCTGTGATCATCTGTGATTTTCTGTGTCATCAGTGCTCCATCCCCAGAAAAACGAAAAGAGGCAACCCCGAATCCTCGGGATTGCCTCTTCGTTGAACAGCTGGTTCAGCTGCTTATTGCGGAATTGCTTTTGAAGCTTCCTCAACAGCCTGGCGGAACTGTTCGATCGTTTCACCGAACA
>CAYIBG010000083.1:0-8142 GCA_964361365.1 uncultured Ignavibacteriaceae bacterium
GAAAGGCTCCGTCACTTCAGTTCAGGCGATCTATGTCCCCGCTGATGACCTGACAGATCCTGCTCCGGCAACGACGTTCAGCCATCTCGATGCGACGACGGTATTGAGCCGCCAAATTGTCGAGAAAGGCATCTATCCTGCCGTTGATCCTCTGGATTCGACCTCGCGCATTCTGGAACCTGGTGTTGTCGGTGATGAGCACTATGACGTCGCCAGGAGAGTCAAGGAAATCCTCCAAACCTACAAGGACTTGCAAGATATCATCAATATCCTTGGCATGGATGAGCTGTCAGAACAGGACAAGATTACTGTGGCGAGAGCCCGCAAGATAGAGAAATTCTTGTCCCAGCCGTTTTTTGTTGCGGAGCAATTCACAGGAACTCCAGGCAGGTATGTGAAGCTGGAGGACACGATTCGGGGGTTCAAAGGAATCATCGAAGGCGAGTATGACAGCTTACCCGAGAGTGCCTTCTACATGGTAGGGATAATCGAAGAGGTTGTTGAACAAGCGAAGAAACTGCAGGCGGCATAGCGATGGCGGAGAAAATATTTCAACTGGAGATCGTCACTCCGAAGAAAACGGTTTTCAAGGACCAGGTGCAGAGTTTTAGTGCGCCCGGCGTGGTGGGAGGGTTTCAGGTGTTGCAAAGCCATGCAGCCCTGCTTTCCACGATCAAGATCGGAGAAGTCAAAGTGTTGGACACCGCCGGAAAAGAGTGGAAGTATGCAACTTCGGGTGGGTTCGTCGAAGTGAGGGATAACAAGGTCGTCATGTTGGCTGAGACGGCCGAGCGCGCTGATGAAATTGACGTGAAGCGGGCAGCTTCCTCGAGGGAGCGGGCGGAAAAACGAATTTCAGAAAAAAAGGTAGAAACAAGTGTTGAGAGAGCGAAGGTCGCTCTGCACCGGGCTCTGAACCGGCTCAAAGTGGCCAGGAAGACGTCGTGAAGCAAAGCCCGCTGAGTCATGCTCAGTGGGCTTCGTGTTTTTCGTCGTTCGTTGACATTCAGAACCAGAACCGGTATATTCAACGCAACTTTTTGCTGAATCTTCAGAGAACCTTGGGCAAACCCGAATCGTCCTCTCTCCGTGAAGCCAACCCGACCGACTGTCGCAGAAATCAACCTGCGGGCTATTTCAGAGAATTACCAGGAAATCAAACATTTCGTAGGAAAGACCGTCAAGGTGATGGCCGTGGTCAAAGCGAATGCTTATGGCCATGGAGACCTTGAAGTCTCGCAGGCGCTTACGAAGGAGAAAGTCGATTATTTTGGGGTTGCATTTCCGGAGGAGGGAGCAAGGCTTCGGCAGGGTGGTGTGAAGGGTCCAATCCATGTGTTTACGCTGCCGGTGAAGGCCCAGGCAAGATTGTTCGTTGATTATTCTCTTGAGGCCACGGTTTGTTCTTTGAATGACGTGAAGGTGCTCGCTGGAGTTGCAGGGGGGAACAAGAAACCAATCAAGGTTCATGTCAAAGTGGAGACGGGGATGAATAGAATCGGGGTCAGGGTTCAGGACCTCGATGGGATCATCAAAGCTGTTGGCCGGGAGAGGCGATTGGAAATCAGCGGAGTTTTTACACATTTTGCCACTTCGGAAGAGCCGGACTCGCCGTTTGCAAGGCGGCAACTGAACGAATTCGAACGTGCGATGAGAGTTTTTCAGAGGCAAGGCGTTGAGCCGGAACTGGTCCATTGTGCGAACAGCGGAGCTATCCTGCAGATACCGGAAAGCTATTTTTCCATGGTGCGGCCGGGAATCCTTCTTTACGGCTACTATCCAGCACGCACAATGTCGCAGAAAGTTCAAGTCCGTCCGGCAATGACAGTGAAAACTTCGGTAGCCCACGTCAAGGAAATTCTAGCCGGCGAAAGCGTCAGTTACGGCCGCCGCTTTGTTGCTCAAAGGAGAACTCGGATCGCAACGCTCCCCATTGGTTATGCAGACGGTTTTCCTCGAACTCTCACGAGCAAATCACATGCCCTCATTGGCGGAGGAAAGCATCCGATTGCTGGAACAATTTGTATGGACCAACTGATGGTCGATGTGGGAAACTCTCAGATCGATGCAGGAGATGAGGCAGTTTTGATGGGCGAACAGGCCGGCCAACGGATTTCAGCCTGGGATCTGGCAGACCGGATGGGAACGGTTCCATACGAGATTCTTTGCGGTATTTCATCCAGGGTTCCAAGAACATTCGTTTATTCATGAGCCGATCTCAACAATATATTGGTTCTCTATTCGAGCGTATTCCCAAAGCGGCTCTCGCGAGGGCGGACCAGCAATCAGCGTTCGATCAAATCCGCGAGAAGCTCGGAACGACCCCCGACATTCTCGAGGAATTGAAAACGCTCTACAAAGTCAAGGATTTTTCGGACTTAGCGCTTGGCCTCATGTGGATAGCGGAAAAGGTTGAAAACGACCCATCGCGCCTCGAGCCTACAAACGATGAGGAAGCCTTGGTGTTTTCGATGTTTCAAAGGGCCTACGTTGAAGGTGCATCGGCACCCGTTACATATGCGCCTTCGGCCGAGCCTGAAGTTGAAATCGCACCTGTCTCTGACGTTGCTCCCACGTCTGAGGTGTCAGCCCCTGTCCTCGATTTCCCGTCAGCTCTTCCGGAATCAACTTCACAATCCACAGTTGAAACACCGGCTGAAACTCCGCAGGGGTTTGACTTCCCGTCGCAGGAAACGGCCGCGGCGAGTCCTTTTGACTCGACTCCGGTTGAGTCGTTGGCCCCATCGGATGCATCACCGTCCTTCGATGTCTTCAACGCGCCCCCTCCCGCGGAGCAGGCGTCAACAGAGGCCCACGTCGCACCTGAGGCCACCTTCGATTCCGAGGCGTCTCCTCCCGCAGATTCTCCTTCGCCAGCAGACGTAGCGCCTGTCTTCTCCGCTCCGGCCGGTTCAGAGCAGGAACATGCCGCCTTGTTCGAGAAGTTCATAGAGGCCTTGCAGGGCGGTACCGAGGACCGGATGGCGTTGCTGGACCAGTTGGTTCAGCGATGTCATGAAGTCGCGGCAAGCGATGCTCCGCAGGAGTACAAAGACTATAGCCAGAAGCTCACAACGCTCCTCAAATCTCTCACGGACAACCAGATGCTTGACGATGTTCGAGCGATGAATATGTTGTCCGCCGTACTTGATCCATTCTCTCAGTGGGCAAAGACGGACCCTGGCAGCCGCTCCGGCATCATCGAACCCGGCGTGGAATCATTGCGAGGGTTTATTGCACTCTTCGAGTAACCGAATCCTATGAGTCATGTGTATGCCGTGGTAATGGCGGGTGGAGTGGGTTCCCGTTTCTGGCCGCGCAGCCGCGTGCGCTCACCAAAGCAACTTATCGAAATCGTGGGTCCGGGAACCATGATTCAAAACACCGTTTCCCGGATCCAGCCTCTCATTCCTCCGTCCAATGTTTTCATAGTAACGAATAAGCTTCAGGAAGAAGCCGTTTACAGACAATTAAGTTTCTTGCCGAGGCAGAATGTCCTTGTGGAACCTGTCGGAAGAAACACGGCTCCTTGCATCGGCTGGGCCGCTACTTGTATTGAGCAAATGGACCCGGACGCGGTGATGGTGGTTCTACCGGCCGACCACATCATCAAAGACCAGGCGGAATTCCTTCATGTATTAAATCTTGCCATCAAGTTGGCCAGGGAAACGGATGGCCTCCTTACGATCGGCATCAAACCGACCCACCCGGAAACAGGTTACGGCTACATCCAGTTTGACGATGAGGCTCATCCACACAATCCGCATCACGCGGACGGCGTGTATCGCGTCAAAACGTTTGCGGAAAAACCGAACCTCGAAACGGCGCAAAGATTCCTTCAAAGCGGTGACTTCCTGTGGAACAGTGGAATGTTTGTGTGGAGGGCAAAGGCCATTCTCCGTGAAATCCAGATCCATATGCCCGATTTGCATGAACAACTTGCAACGCTTCACCACCCATCGAACTCACAGACGCTCAAAGCCGCACTCGAACACGCCTACGGCCTCCTCAAAAGTATTTCCATTGACTACGGTGTCATGGAGAAGGCCGGGAATGTGTTTGTCGTTAAGGGCGATTTTGGATGGAATGATGTCGGCTCCTGGGATGAAGTTATCCGGATTGCAAAGAAGGATGGAGACGGCAGCTCCCTCAAGGGTCACGTGATTAGCAGAGATTCAAAATCAAACTTCATCGATGCGGGAAATCGCCTGGTGGCCGTGGTAGGTGTCGAAGATCTTATCATCATTTCAACTGACGATGCGGTTCTTATCTGCAGGAAAGGCCGTTCGCAGGAGGTCAAGGAAATTGTCGACTATATCCGACGGAAGCAGATGAATGATTATTTGTAGTTGGCACCATCGAGCGGTGTCGTTTTTCGCTTCCTTACTCATTATCGGATGTGCGGCTTCTCCCCGGTTTGCGGAAAAAGAACCATCCCGTGAAACATCGAACAAAGGGAATGCCGGTGGAAAAACCGAAAACGAAGCGCCTGCCGTCAATAATGGAACCAGGGTGCTGCTTACGCTGGAGGGTGTTGCTTCGTACTATGCCGCGGATTTCCATGGCAAACTTACTTCCAACGGCGAAACCTTCGATATGAATGCGCTCACAGCGGCCCATCGCACGTTTCCCTTTGGCACAAGAATTCGGGTCACGAATCTCGAGAATTCAAAAACCGTCCTGGTCAGAGTCAATGACCGCGGCCCGTTTAAGGAAGGGAGAATCATCGATCTCGCTCTGGGAGCGGCGAAGTCGATTGACCTTGTGAAGACGGGAACGGTGCGCGTCAAGCTTGAGGTTTTGCAATGGGGTGACGGCAAGTAAGATCCAATGGCTAGGAAACTCATCACCGAATACGATATTTCTGAGGCAGCAAAGAAGGGGTTAAAATCACTCGCTTTGCAGCCGGGGACCATTGTGACTCCCTCCGCACGCGACGCCGCGAACCTGCTCAGAATTGACCTCGTGGAGGGGCGGGATGTCATCCCTGAAACAGCCAAAGGAACGCAGGGTGTGACTGTGCACGGACCCCTCGACAAGCGGTCGCCTCAGGCAGCGACAGTCATCGCCCTAGGCTCGGACCATGGCGGTTTTGGCTTGAAAAAGGCCGTCAGGGAGTTTGTCTTAGAACTCGGTTACACCGTGTTCGATGTTGGCACCGAATCCGAGCAGCCGTGCGATTATCCGGATTTCGCGTATGCCGTTGCTTCAATGGTTACTTCTGGCCAGGCGAAGAGCGGCATCATGATCGACGCTGTCGGCGTAGCTTCTGCCATGGTGGCGAACAAAGTGCCTGGAATCCGTGCCGCAGCCTGTTCAAGCGAGTTTGCCGCCCGCAGCAGCCGAGAGCACAATGATGCCAACGTGCTGACATTGGGTGGACGTGTGATTGGCAGCGAGCTTGCCAAATCCATCGTGAAAACGTGGCTCGAAACATGGTTTGGCGGCGGACGGCACCAGTCAAGAGTGCAGAAGATCACCGAGATCGAAAAGAAGTTCAGCCGTTAGCAATTCTTGTTCCCCTGTGTTCGATCTTCCAACCGCGCCATTGGCTCGGTTTTTTTGTGCTCAAACTCATGATCATCAAAGTGAAAGTGAAACCTCGCTCGAGAAAGAACGAGGTCAAAAAACTGCCTGACGGCTCATGGGTTGTTTGGGTCAAAGCACCGCCGACGGACGGAGCGGCAAACGAAATGGTTCGGGATGTCCTGGCTGATTACCTTGATAAGCCAAAGAGGTGCATCATTATCAAATCCGGATTGGCATCGAGATTCAAAATTTTTGAAATAACCTAATCTGTGGAGGGTTCATGAAATTCATTCTAAGGTCGTTGTGTCTCCTTTTCGTTGTTTCAGCACTTTCGCACGCGCAAAGCGACGTAAGCGATTTTCCGTCACTGCGTGAACAAGCTCGCATTCAGCAGGAATGGTTGAAAACACGGCTGGAAAAAATACTCCCAGCGCTCATGAGACAAAACGGCGTTCAAATGTGGATTGTGCCGATGCGTGAGTACAATGAAGATCCGGTGTTTTCGTCGCTCGTTTCGGCTACGACCTTTGCCGCTCGTCGAAGGACCATCTATGTCTTTTTTGACAGAGGAGAGGAAAAGGGGGTGGAGCGGTTGGCTCTCGGCGGAAGCAATCAGGGCGGCTTGTATGTGGCTTACCGTGATACGACGCTTGGAGACGCCGAATTGTGGGGAAAAGACCAGTGGAAACTACTAACCAAAGTCGTCCAAGAGCGAAATCCCAGAACCATCGCAGTAAACATTTCGCACACACATGCGTTCTCAGATGGGCTGAGTGCCGGGGAGTGGGAACAGCTGCAAGAGGCTCTCGGAACTGAATATGCGAAGAGAGTTATTCGGGCGGAACGGCTCGCACTGGACTACATATCGATAAGAATCGCTGAAATGCTTCCCCATTACAAGCGCATGATGGAAATTGTTCATTCTATCATCGCTGAGGCTTTCTCGAATAAAGTCATCTCACCCGGAAAGACCACAACACAAGATGTGGTCTGGTGGATGCGTCAAAGGGCCCACGATCTTGGATTCGGAACCTGGTTTCACACGAGTGTCGATGTTCAAAGACAGGCCGCAGACTTGAGAAATATCACCGACCCGGTTATTCATCGGGGAGATGTTCTCCATTGCGATTTTGGGATTTCCGCAATGAGGCTGAATACGGACACTCAACACATGGGGTATGTCCTTCGAGATGGAGAAACGGATGTTCCGGAGGGGATGAAAAAAGCGCTCACCAACAGCAACAAGCTTCAAGACATCCTCATGAAGAATATGAAACAGGGTCACACGGGAAATCAGATTCTCGCGAATACTCTGGCTGACATGAAAAAGGATGGAATCGACGGAACCGTTTACACACATCCAATTGGTGAACACGGTCATGGCGCAGGCCCTCTTATCGGACTTTGGGATCGCCAGATGGGAGTTCCAGGAAGGGGGGATGTCCCTTTGCTGGCCTCAACCTGGCACTCCGTGGAGCTGCAAGCAACGACCCCGGTTCCCGAATGGGGAGGTCAAAAGGTAAGATCGGCCCAAGAGGAAGAAGTAGAAGTGACAAAGCAAGGAGAAATCAGGTGGGTTCAGAAAAGACAGACCGCCTTCCATGTTGTCAGATAAACAACCGACGGCGAAAATGACCTATTTTCGCCATTTCGACTAGAATGATGATTTTGAGGTTGACAAGATTCCAATTTTCGATTATCTTATTACCACAGAGGAGCTTAAGATGGTCGAGTTTCTCGACCGCTTAAGACAACTAATGTTCCACTATTGAAGGGAAGAAAGTATGGCAGTTATTGAAACTTATGTTTCAAAGAACTCTGCCTCGCGTCTCATTCCATTGATCTTATTCGTTTCTTTCTCCCTCCACCAAACGGCGTGTTACAAGCCGCCTTCAAGCGCCCCTTATCTCAACAAGAACACACTTTATCCTGTCGTTTCCGGCACAGGATACAACTCCGATGGATCTGAAACAGAAACGCCATTGGACATGCAGAAACCGCAGAAATACCGCAGTATTGTAAGGAAATACTCAGATCGGTACGATCTGGACTGGGTTCTCATGCTCTCGGTCATGAAGCAGGAATCCCAATTTAAGCCAAATGCAAGGAGCAGTGTTGGCGCTTTCGGACTTATGCAAATAATGCCTATTACCGAGTCCGGCCTTACACAGAAGCTGGGTGTAAAGGATGCGAAATCGCCGTCGAACAACATCAAGGTCGGCACGTTCCATTTCAGAAGCCTGTATAGAATATTCCGGAATGCGCCCGAGGTGGATCGGATCAGACTGAGCCTGGCAGCTTACAATGCGGGCTTGGGGAGAATCCTGGATGCCCGACAAATAGCGGCGTATTTAGGCAGTGACCCAAATAGCTGGGAAGGCGTCAAGAAGGCTCTTCCTCTGCTTTCTAGGAGCTATTACACGCTCCATCAGAGCATCTGGGATGAAGCCAAACCCCCGAGCGGCTTTTTCCGCAACTGGCGGCAAACGACAAAATACGTTGAAAAAGTGCTTGAGCATTATGAGGAACTGAGTCTTGCCTTCAACTAAGGACCAAGCAATATCAGAGGCTTTTGACCTTTACCTCAACGGTTACGCAAGTGAAATACGGCTT
>CAYIBG010000084.1:0-3540 GCA_964361365.1 uncultured Ignavibacteriaceae bacterium
AGGGGGTCGTCGGAGATTCAAGGACAGTCCGGCCATTCCAACCGTAACCGAGACTCGCAGAAATCTGAGGCAAGTAACCGCTTCGTGCGGATGTCACGTCGGCTTCTGTGGCATTGTATTGCTCTCGAGCACTTAAGTAGTCGTACCGTTTGTCCAAAGCTCCCCGCGTGAGCGATGGGAAATCCTTCGACAATTCTGCAATCCTGTCCAATTCGGTTTTGTCGATTTCCTCAGGGATGGAGGGATCTGCAATGATGTAGTCTTCCGACACTTCCACAGAGATATCTGCCAGCAGGTTGGCTTTTGCGATATCATAGTTGTTTCTTGCCTGCACGAGCAAGGCCTCATCTAAACCCAGTTGTGCTTGTTGCTGATACACGTTGACGATCGAAGAAGAGCCGAGTCGCGCTGTTTCTTTCACTCGATCCAACTGCTTGACGTCGTACTTCACCGTTTCATCCGCCACCTTCACGAGCTTCTCCGTTCTCAGCACTTCATAGTAGTCCGACTGAATTCGATACACCAGGCTTTGCCTTGTCCGGGTAAGGATGAACTCTGACGACGCTGAGGTTGAAACAGCTCTGGACAATGTTGCAGTGTTGTTAAACCCGTCAAACAAGGTCATTCTCGCCGAAAGGCCGGGGCTGAACGACCGAACGTTCGAGGAACCGAGCGGAACACCGTTGACATACTGCTCGCCCCCGCTCCAACTCGAACCCAGGCTTACGGTGGGCAGAAAATTACCGTACGCGGCAGTCACACCGGTCTGGGCGCTTTCCATATTGTTTTGTGCCTGCTTCACCGTGTAGTTTTTGTCAAGCGCAATTTCCATGGCCTTCTGAAGCGTCAGCACTTTTTGGTCATTGACATTCTGTTGAGCGGTCAAGACGCTGAAAGTCAGAATAACGAGCGTCAACAGCAGAGACTTCTTCTTCATGAAATTCTCACTCCTAACGAAGTTGGTTGGTGGTCGAATGGGTAAAAACATTGAAATTCCATCAGATATAGACGTGAAAATCGACTCAAAGTTGCGATAAATCACAATAATGTAATGCTTTTTCGGGATAGAAGTTAGACTCCTTTGAGACGAGGGATGTTTCAGCGACAAAATGCGCAGAATAACGTGTTAGCGAACCTCTTTGGATTCTGTCAGGACCTTCTTCAGAATGTTGTCCTTGATTTGAAGCAGAAATGCGAGCGCAGCATCATGATCATAAGGAATAACTCCGTCCACAATTGCATCCGTAATGCGCTGTTTGAGTTCACCGACGAGAGGTCCGGCTTGAATCCTGCAGATTTTCATGATTTCATCGCCTCTTAGAGGCGGCTGCCATTTACGCCACCGGTCTTTCTCTTCCACGTCTCCCATCTTCTTCATGACCAGATCGTAGTTCTTCTTTACTTGTTCAACGAGCTTTGGGTTTTTCGAGGTAATATCCGCCCTGCAGAGCATCATGAGGTCATCGATCTCTTCGCCTGCTTCAAACATGAGCCGCCGTACAGCAGAGTCTGTCACACCTTGATCCACCAACGCCATGGGACGCAGATGCAGCCGGACAAGTTTCTCGACGTACGGGATGTGCTCAAATGGAAGCTTCATGCGTCGGAAGATCGGCTTGACCATTCGGGCTCCAGCCTCCTCATGCCCGTGAAATGTCCATCCGATGTTTTCCTTGAACGCCTTCGTGCGTGGTTTGGCAATATCATGCAGAAGAGCTGCCATCCGAAGCCACAGATTATCCGAGGTCCGTGCAACATTGTCTACGACTTTCAGCGTGTGAAAGAACACATCTTTATGATGGTATTCCTCCCGCTGCTCCACGCCGGAGAGGTCTGCGAGTTCCGGAAAGACAATGCCGACGATTCCCGTCTCGAACATCAGCTTGAGGCCGACAGAAGGCGATGGACTCTCCATGATTTTAAGAAGCTCATCCGTAATCCGTTCCTGAGAAACAATCTCGAGCCGTCGCGCCATTTCCCCGGCTGCCTTCAACACGTCCGGCTGAATACTAAACTTGAGCTGGCTTGCAAACCGGATGGCGCGAAGGATGCGCAGCGGGTCGTCATCGAAAGTCTCTTGCGGGTCAAGCGGAGTACGAAGAATTTTTTTTTGTAAATCCTGACGGCCATGAAATGGGTCGGTCACGGCTCCCCTCTCCTTTGCGTTCAGGCTCGCTGCCATGGCGTTGATCGTGAAATCGCGACGCCGCAGGTCATCTTCCAACGTACCCCCTTCCACGCGGGGTTTTCTCGATTTCTTGCTGTAACTTTCCTTTCTTGCTCCCACGAATTCGATCTTGTAATCATCCACGGGAAGCATGGCTGTTCCGAATGTCTCATAAATGACAAGATTGTCTCGTTTCCATGAAGCGGCCACTTCTCGTGCGAAGGCAACTCCATCTCCGACAACGACAATATCAATGTCCTTGACGGGCCGTCCCAAAAGCTTATCCCGAACATATCCACCCACAACGTATGCCGGGATGTTCCGCCGGTCGGCCATCAAACCGATTTCCTTCAAAAGAGGTTCTTTGAGATCAATCTTCTGTTTCACGTCAATCGAGCTTTATCTTTTGAGATTCGATTTTCCTCATGATCTCATCAGCAACTTCAAGCGCCTGCAGGCCTTCCTCAGCCGTGACGGGCGGCGTTGTATTGTTCCTGATGGATTCAAGGAAGAGTTCAAGTTCATGCTTGAGGGCGTTGACTTCCTTGACCTCCGGCTGTTCGTATACAATCAGCCTTTTTCGTTTTCCCTGTTCGATCTTGCCGAGCAACATGGTGGGCTTCGTCTTCGTGTCGCCTTCATCAAGAAGCCGGAAGACTTCTGCCAGCCCCTGGGCAAAATCGACCGAGATATATGCATCGCGTTGGAACAAACGCATCTTGCGCATCTTGTTCTGTGAGATCCTGCTCGCCGTGACATTTGCGACGCATCCGCTCTTGAACTGGAGGCGGGCGTTGGCAATATCCACGCTTTCAGAAACAACAGCCACTCCGCTGGCGTCGATGCGCGTGACGGGAGAACGCACCAGGCTCAGAATGAGGTCGATATCGTGGATCATCAGGTCGAGCACAACGGCTACCTCGGAACCGCGAGGGTTGAACTGGGCAAGCCGGTGCGATTCGATAAACAGCGGCTGAAGTCGATAGGGCTCGAGAGCCAGAATTGCAGGATTGAATCGCTCGATGTGGCCCACCTGGACCTTGACTTTTTTCTTCTTTGACCTTGCCACAAGTTTCCGCGCCTGTTGTATGGTCTCGGTGATTGGTTTCTCAATAAAGACATGCAGACCCCGGTCAAGTGCCTTCATCGCAACTTCGAAATGATAAGTCGTCGTGGTTACGACGTTCACTGCATCGACGCTTGAGAGCAGGTCTTCCAAACGGTCAAAGGCTTTGGTTTTGCACTCTGCAGCAACCTGGCGAGCTCGTGCCGAATCCCGGTCGAACACACCAACAAACTCCGCCGACGCTATTTGGGAAAGCACTTTCGAATGGAGACTTCCCAAATGACCAACACCCACGACGCCTATTCTC
>CAYIBG010000084.1:3640-8043 GCA_964361365.1 uncultured Ignavibacteriaceae bacterium
TCCAGGTCATCGGACTCACGGAGCAATTCAAATTGAAATCTCAGATAGTCCGAGTATTGATTCACCGTTGCGATGACAGCTGCGCCATTGTTGTCTTTTTTACCCTGATGAAGAAACCTGCTGACGTCAGCTCCCTCTCGAAACTGTGCATCTTGACCAGGTGGATAGAAGTCGACATTCCGCAAATCCAGCCGTCGATATTCATTCCCGGATATGATGTTATCTATCGAAAACTTCACTTTGCGCAGGCCGTATCCCTCCACAAAAGTGTTTGCACTTTGATCATCGGCGCTTATTCGAAATGGCGAACGAAGCTCTCGATTCTTGTACACGTCAACCGTTTTTAGCAGAATCGGATAGAGATCGCTATCTCCTTGCCCTCCTTCGGGTATTTCAAAGAATACTTCCACTTTATTCGCCTGGTTCCAGGGCGCGATTCCGCCAGGCAGTTTTCGATTCCTTACTTTCATGACGGGTGAGAGAGTCTGTTCAACGACAAAAAACCTGCCTTCCCCCAGTATTTCTTTTTCATCGAGGTCCCAGATTTGAAAAACATAGTTCCCGGATTGCGGAAATCGCTTGAACCCTGAGAATCCGGGAACACTCACGCTGTAATGAAACGTGTAATGGCGGACGAACGCGGGAGCCGGCTCGTATGGAATCTGAAATTTTGTTGTTGTGCGAAGCTCGTCGTTGATGAACGAATTGTTGGTTATTCCCCAGTCTTTGTCGCAATGATAGAACTTCACTCTGAAGTCGTAAGGCTGGGACCCGTCGGTGTCAAATTCTATGGTGATGGGCTGTCCATCGATTCCTGCGATAGGCAGCATCGCCTTCTTCTCACCAATCACCCGCAAACCTTTGATCCTGCCGGCGGGTGCATCCTGCGCAAGAACAGATCCCCAAACACAGAGCAACACCATGATAAATTTGAGTCTCATTTCGACACCCTGTAAAGCGTGTAAAACACCGTATCGGGCATGTTGAGTCCCAGCCCGGGGAATTCCACGGACATGACCGGCTGAATGACATCCGATCTCAGGCGCGCCCGGCTTGATGCACGGTCAACAATGAAATCCGGCCAAACTGCGGCAGCATAACGGGACTGAACCATGCCTTCATCATATCCGACGCCTTCAAAAGCCCTCCTGACGCTTGGAGTGATCAAGCCTGCTGTGTCATAGAGATACTTTTCCGAAACATAACCCAGGAGCCCCGCGTCGGAAGCGAGCACCGTTGCCTCGGTTTGGGCGTTGGCCCTCAGCCAATACGCAATGGGTTTCAGATGATTCATTCCGGCGGCAAAGTTCTTCATATGCGGAATCATTTGGCTCTGATAGACAACCTGATTCTGGAACACCGTCAAGATCGTCACAAACAACAAAACCTGGATCCCCCGGCGAGTCGGTAACCATGATTCTGTTATTCTCTTCAATCCCCACAACCCGTACACGATGATAAACGGAACGACAGGCAACAAATATCGGGACACCACCTGCACATTTTGAACTGCATATCCGAAAAAAAGAACAGCGACCCAAAGCAGGGGAAAGAGCTCGACTCGTCGGACTTTCCATTGTGGGCTTCGCCATGCCTCCACGACACCGACGATGAGCAATAACAAAGGAATCAATTGCGTCACACTCAAAACCCTGAAACTCTCGATAAGCGTCTCGAAAACACCGGGCAATGAGAACGTGCCCGACTTGGCTAAAAGCGTGTTCGGAATAATGGTCCCGAATTGAACGTACGAAAAAATAAGCCAGGGCGTCAGCACACCGACATAAATGCCCACGCTCGAAACAAAAATCCTCAGCACCGGCTTGTAGTCTGTCGTGTTGACGAAGTTGTCCGCTTGAATCACGAGGAACAATAAAGCGGCTTCAGGCCTGACGAGGGTAAGAACGCCGCATACGAATGACGCGACAACGTACTCATTCCGGTATGCGTAGGACACAGCCATGACCGTGAGTAATATCGCCATCGAAGTTTCCATTCCCGTTCCCGACCATCTCAACAGCCACGCATCAAGAGAAAACAGCAGCGCCGCCATAACGGCAAAAATGCGGTCGCGCAGGATGACGAAAGCAAGGATGAATACCTGAATAATCGAGAGACTGGCGAATACGAGGTCGAATGTTTTCGCAACGATAAACGGGTCGAGCTTCGACCATGCCCCCGCACTGATCAGGAACGTCCAAAGAGGACTCGTCACGCCAAAACTCGGAACCCCCGCATTAAATGAGAACCCATTTCCCAACGCGATGTTCTTTGCGTACTGCAGATAGATGTACGTGTCGTCAGGGGTATAAGAAAAGTGGAGAAGTGTTGTTGCGTAAAAAACGATTGTCGCGACCGCGAGGCCGTATTTGACGACGTTCGCCCATATGCCGGACAGCGGCTCCCCTTCCTGGTCCGTAAATTTCTGACTAAGCAAACTGAACCTTGAGCCAACTGTAGAATTCGTCAACCTGATGGAAGACGTAATCCGTTTTCATCTCGAGGACACGGTCTTTCGAATAGGAGTCCCACAGCACTGCTGCAATTACGCCCGACTCATGAGCAGCTTTCACATCGGAAACCGCATCGCCCACCATCAGCACCTGACTCTGTGTGAGTCCAAAATGCTCCATGATCTTATGAATTCCCTCCGCGGAAGGTTTATGCGCCCGGACATCATTTCCCGTCACCACGAAATCAAAGTAATCTTGAATGCCAAATTCCTCCAGCGTGATTCTTGTTGTGTGCGACCCTTTTCCAGTGAAAATCGCGAGTTTGCAGCATTGGGCCTTCAAGAACTTCAGGACTTCCTCAATGCCGGGAATAACGCGAGCGAGCTTTGAGGTATGAGCCCGGTAGAAAGACAAATACTCTTTCATTGCCTGCTCAAGTTGATCTTTCCGCACAATATGGAGGAGCGCACCCTCCTCCGGCGGTCCGAACATTTTCATGATTTCCGATTCGGAAAACTCCTTGTCAAGGTATCTTCGGGCAATGTGGTTGAACGAATCGAAGATCAACCGATTCGATTCGGTCAGCGTTCCGTCCATATCAAAGATAACACATTTGAATACGGTCATACAACTCTCAGCCACATAATAAGAGAGGCGCCAAGGTTCCGCTTGACGCCTCAGTTTCAACGCCCGCTTCGATACTCAGAAGAATCAAGCGATCGTCACTTCTTTTGAAAGATAGACATCCTGGATTGCATTAAGAATTTGTACTCCGTCCTTCATGGGTCGCTGGAATGCCTTGCGTCCGGAGATAAGACCCATCCCTCCCGCCCGCTTGTTAATCACCGCCGTTCGGACTGCTTCCGCGATGTCGTTGGCACCCGATGCTCCGCCTGAGTTGATCAACCCAGCCCTCCCCATGTACCCGTTCGCGACCTGGTAGCGGGTAAGGTCGATAGGATGGTCTGAGCTCAGCTCCTCGTACACCTTCTTATGCGTCTTACCGAAATTCAAAGCCGTGTAGCCTCCGTTGTTCTCCGGGAGCTTTTGCTTGACGATATCGGCTTCAATAGTGACACCCAGATGATTTGCCTGACCGCTCAAGTCGGCGGACACGTGATAATCTTTTTCCTTCGTTTTGAACGCAGCGTTACGCGTGTAACACCAGAGGATCGTAGCCAAGCCAAGCTTGTGGGCCGCGTGGAATGCCTGACTGATCTCCCAGATTTGACGACGCGATTCCGGAGAACCGAAATACACGGTTGCCCCTATAGCCACCGCTCCCATTTCAAACCCCTGACTGACGCTGGCAAACAACGTCTGGTCGTGAGTGTTCGGGTAAGAAAGGAATTCATTGTGATTGATCTTGAGGATGAAAGGAATCTTGTGCGCGTATTTCCTGGAAACAGAGCCGAGAACGCCAAGTGTCGAGGCCACCGCGTTGCAGCCGCCTTCGAGAGCCAGTCGCACGATGTTTTCGGGCTCGAAATACATCGGGTTGGGAGCAAACGAAGCTCCAGCCGAATGTTCAATGCCTTGATCGACAGGCAGGATCGACAGGTACCCCGTTCCCGCAAGCCGGCCGGTGCTGAACAGGGCCTCCAGGCTGCGGAGAACCGGAGCAGGACGGTCTGAGACCAAAAAAATCCGTTCGACAAAATCCGGTCCGGGCAGGCAGAGTGATTCTTTCGAGATGGTTTTGCATTGATGCTCGAGAAGTGATTTCGCATCGTTGCCGAGAAGTTGGGCAATGTTTATCATTACGGTTTTCTCCTGATTGAAATTTTCTGAGGGAAGGGCGCGACTGAATCAATGTTCAGGTGAAAAGATACCAAACCTTTGCTTTTCTTGCAACCGACGTTTATTGCATCTCGCGGCTTTTGTTGATATTTTGGAATTGTGGAAAAGCAAATCATTCTCAAGAAGAACGAAGAACACAGGATTCTCGCC
>CAYIBG010000085.1:0-7959 GCA_964361365.1 uncultured Ignavibacteriaceae bacterium
TTTTTTGGCAAGCTTTGCAAAACCAGACCACATTTGGTTCTCAGATGATATTTTCGGCCTGACTCCCGGGTGGATCGCTGAATTCGACAAGATCGTGAACGAACGGCGAGCGGTCATTCCCTTCAAATGCCTCTTACGAGCCGATCTCCTGTTGAAGGAAGACAATATCATGCACCTCAAGCATTCCGGCTGCAAAACTGTCTGGGTTGGGGCAGAATCCGGTTCGCAAAAAGTGCTCGACGCCATGGAAAAGGGTGTTACGGTGGAACAGGTTTACAAATCTTCGGAATTGCTGCATAAAAACGGAATTCAAGTAGGCTTCTTTCTTCAGTATGGATATCCCGGCGAAACTCGCGCAGATATCGAAAAAACCCTTGAGATGGTCAGAAACTGCCAGCCGGATGAAATAGGCGTCTCAGTTTCGTATCCGCTGCCCGGCACCGGATTTCACGAGAGGGTCAAAAGGGATTTAGTCGAAAAACAAAACTGGGTAGATAGTGGAGACCTTGATATGATGTTTCAAGGGACCTACAGCCGTGAATACTACCGGGTCTTGCACAAGGTAACACACAAGAAGTTTCGTGTGTGGCAGGGAAAGGAACTGCTGAGAGGGGCATTAACAAAACCCTGGCTTTGGAATTCCCGCACCTTTCTTCGATTGGCGAAATCAGCTTATCACGCTGCGACCCTGCCGACCCTCAGTACGCAACTGAGGCGACTTGAAGTGCCAAGAAATCTCTCAGTTTCATGACTTCTCGGCTCATCGAAATGGATCAATCGTCAAACGTCGCAAGAGCGTTCGACGAGATTGCTGATATTTTCAATGGTCAGTACGAGAACGAAATCACCGTCAAGTTGCGAAGGAGAATCTATCGCACGGTCGAATCTTTGCTCCCTCCAGGAGGTTCCATACTGGACATCAATTGCGGAACTGGTATCGATGCGTCATATTTCGCATCTCGTGGGTTTCGAGTAACCGGCGTCGATATTTCTCCTGGAATGATTCGCGTTGCTGAAGAGAAACATGGCCGCAACGGAGGTCCGAGTTTTAGGGTTGGCTCGTTTGACAACCTCTCCGGAATTCTCTCTGAACAATACGACCTTGCTTTTTCCAATTTTGGCGGTCTCAATTGTATACAGCAACTCGATAATGTTGGCAAACAGGTCGCTCGGGTACTCCGCAGTGCTGGATATTTCGTCGCGATGGTTATGCCGAGTTTTTCACTTTGGGAATTTTTTTCTTTCGCTTTGAGGGGAAACCTTTCCTCTGCTTTACGGCGAGTTGGAAGAAAAGCTCGAGCTTCAGGGTTTCACGGAAGAGATTTTGATGTTTACTATCATTCTCCATCAACGTTGAGCAAAGCGCTCCACCCGTGGTTTCGGAAATTAGACCTCTATGGTGTGAGCATCATGAGCCCTGCACCTCAATCGATGGCATTCGCACGACGATTCCCAATGGTGTCAAAACTGCTGGCAAATGTCGATAACATTGTTGAAAGGATTCCCGGACTCCGTTCGGTTGGAGATCATTATGTGATAAGTCTTCAAAAACGCCTAAATCTGGAATAGATCCTGAAATGACTCCTATGGCGACGCTGGATATTCTCGATGAGTTTCAGAAAATACGCACCAATTCTTTGGATTTAGAGGGCGATCAGGAATATGCCGGGCTCTTGAAAAACAAAACGGTGGCTGTGATTGGACCAGCCCAAACTCTTCTTGGCAAGAAACAAGGACGCATGTTTGATTCATACGATATTGTTGTTCGCTTTAACGAATTCTTCGCACATATACCCTTCACAAGTGCTCCCAGTGATGATGTGGGCACCAGAGGAGACGTTTTTTATTGCAACCAGGTCATCCTAAGAGACAAGATACTGAAAAGGGGAAAAGCCTATCACAAAGAGTTCGCCCAGAGATTGGCAAGGATGGGTACGAAATATTTTGTCTGCACAAATAACAGTTTGAGTTTCGACAAGACAGGCAACCCCCGCGCGAGCTGCAATGAAAGCGACAAAGGGACAATTGTGGAATTCAAGCATTTATTGAATACATACGAAACCGGAATCGGTCTTCGGGTAGTCCACGCCGCAAGCGCCTTGATCATAAAGTGGCTTAAAGGGAATTGGGGGAGAACGGGTTTTGTTGGCATCGTGGACCTCTTGGGTTTCGAGATTTCTCGAATGTACATTACAGGTATGACGTTTTATCATGGCGGAGGCCATCTCCTCTCTCCCTCAACCGATGTTCTCCATCCGCTTAAGAACAGGGATGGCTCGTCCTCTCTCAGCAGTACCGGACAGGGGCACAATTCGTATCTGGAACTTGATGTCATGAGGCAACTTGTTAGAACTTTCCGCGATCGCGTCGACGTTGATGAAGATCTGTCGACCCTTCTTCAAATGAATATGAGTACGTAGAGTTATGATTCTCCTTGTAAATCCGCGAAGTGCGAAACACAGCCACCGTGTCCCACTTTCGGTGCTCACAGTGGCTGCCGGACTCGAGGGGAGGTATCCGTACGAAGTCGTGGATGAAAACCTCGAGGTCGATTCGGATAAGGTGATTGAAAAGCGAATTCGCCAACTCGGTGTACGGTATCTCGGTTTAACTGTTATGCCGGGTCCGCAGCTTGTAAGAGCCATCCAGCTTTCCAAGCTCATGAAATCCTTGTTTCCAAAACTTGTTGTGATCTGGGGAGGGACATTTCCAAGCATTCACACCGACGTTGTTCTGGAATCCGGGTATGTGGATATTGCCGTCCTCGGAGACGGAGAGACAATTTTAACAGACATCGTCGAAGCGTTGGAACACGATGCTCCTCTTGATTCGGTACGCGGAATTGCGTTTCGTCGCAATGGGTCGATGGTCCAAACCAAACTCCGTGAATGGGGCCATCCAAACGATATCCCTCCGCTACCTTACCATAGGGTAAATGTGCAACGATATCTCCAAAGAACGTACTTAGGCAACAGAACGTCTGCATATCATTCAAGCAAAGGATGTCCTTTCAAGTGCGGCTTCTGCAGTGTTGTTTCGATTTTCCAGGGAAGATGGCTTGCTCAAAGCGCCGAGCGGGTAGCGGATGAGGTTCTCCTTGTAAAAAAGGAATTCGGCGTGGATTCTATCGAGTTCTTCGATGACAATTTCTTTACGTTGGAACAACGTGTCGGGGAATTCTCCGAGCGAATAAGAGATGCGGGATTGGCCTGGTGGGGAGAAGGCCGCAGCGACACACTCCTTCATTATTCGGATTCCACTCTTCGCAAGATGCGCGACGCGGGCTGCCGAATGATTTATACCGGAGCTGAAACAAGCTCAGCAGAGAAGTTGAAACTGATGAATAAGGGGGGGACACAATCGGCAGAGACCATACTTGAATTTGCACGACGCATAAAGGAGTTTGACATCGTTCCAGAATTCTCGTTTATCTTCGGGAGTCCTTCCGACGACATCGATGGCGACATTGACCGGGATATTCAGTTTATCAAGCAAATCAAAAAGGTTAATCCGCGCAGTGAGATCATATTTTACGTTTATGCACCAGTGCTCCTCCCCGGCGCCAGCCTCTTCGAAGAAGCCACGAAACACGGGTTCGCGTATCCGGGGACGCTCGAAGAATGGACTCAGCCGCAATGGCTTCATTTTGATTTAAGGAAAAGACCGATGCTCCCGTGGATCAAGCCAAAACATATAAGGAAGATCAGGAATTTCGAGCGCGTTCTGAATGCATATTATCCTTCCATTTCCGACCTTAGGCTGACCGAGCCCAAAAGACGGTTCATGCGTTTTCTCAGCTCCTGGAGGTACGAGAATGATTTCCATGCCGCTCCTTATGAGATTCGTCTGTTTCTGACGAGAGTCTTCAAATACCGTCAACCCGAAATAGAAGGAGCACCTCAATACCCGCCTCATGGCCTTCTTGAACGCATCAGCGTTTCTTAACTCTGTCACAACGCAATCCTGGTCCCTCCCGATTGCCATCTTGTACGTTACAGAAGGATGTAACCTGAATTGCGTCATGTGTTCCTACAGGGAACCTCTTCCAGGCGAGCTCTCTCTCGAAGAAATAACAGATCTTGCTCGCGGCCTCAAGGCTCGGGGATTACAGCGGATTGTTTATTCTGGCGGGGAGCCGCTTGTGAGAAAGGATTTGCCAGCGATATGCCGAGCATTTCAACGATACGGAGTTCAGCAGACCCTTTTAACAAACGGGCTTCTTCTGGAAAAGAGACACACCGAGATTGAGGAATTCATCGATGAGCATATTGTCTCACTTGATGGTCCAACGGCCGCTGTGCATGACTCAATTCGTGGCGTCCAATGCTTTGACCAGATCGTTAAGGGGATAAAAAAGGTCGTTCTCCGTTCCGGAGAGAACCGTGTGCTCGCCAGATATGTCATCCAGAGGCGCAATTATCAACACGTCGAACAGATGGTTGACTTTGCGAAAAGCACTGGCTTCAAACAGGTCTCGTTCCTGGCCGTCGATGTTGAATCTGACGCATTTGGAAAGAAACAAAACGGCCCCTCGACGCCCGAAGATTCCCTCTTGCTTACAGTATCAGAAGCCGGGGAATTCCAAAGAGCCATGAATCTTTTGATTTCCAGTCGCCAGGCGGATTTTGAAAGCAGATTTATCGCCCAATCGCCGGAACAACTTCTCCACATTGTGCAGTATTTTGAGGCCCGAGCGGGCATTGCTGCCTTTCCTGTGAATCGTTGTAATGCGCCCTCCATGTCGACCGTGATTACTTCAACAGGAGATGTCAAACCATGCTTCTTTCTCCCTGCGTTTGGGAACATCCGTAAAACTCCATTGGACGAACTGCTCAACCTGGATTCTATACGACAGACGAGACGTGATGTTCGTTCTTACAAAGTCGACCGCTGCAAGACATGTGTGTGCACGCTTCATGTGAATCCACTCAAGGCCATGCTCAATCGATTCTGAGCCGTAACCATCATGTTCGGACGTCTTCTCAAACACTATCTGCCGAAGCGATCTCCTGTTCAACCCCACGAGGCGTATGAACTTTGGGCGCACAGCTATGACGACGCTGATAATATTGTGTTTGCAGTCGAGGAAACAGCCCTCTTCCCGATGCTCGATTCTCTTGATTTCACCAAGAAAACATTTGCGGACGTCGGATGCGGGACGGGGAGACATCTTCAACGTGTACTCGCCCGACGTGCGGATATCATCGTGGGAGTCGATTTCTCCCGTCAGATGCTCGCTGGGGCCGGCGCCAAATTCGCAAACTCCTCAGTTTGTCTGATTGAATCCAACGCCTCAAATCTCCCGTTGGCCTCATCATCGTTCGACATCGTATTGTGTACGTTGGTTCTTGGCCACATCTCTGAATTAGACATTGCCGTTGCAGAAATAGCGAGAATATTGAAACCAGGTGGCATCGTTCTTATTTCAGATTGGCATCCGGTCAACCACGACCACGATGCACAAAGGACTTTTAGGATTGTCTCTCGCGATGGCAGCTCCGCAACCTGTGCAGTTCAGAGTTTTCCCCATTCGATTCATGATTATCGGAAAGCCTTTCAAAAACACGGCCTGGCCATCGAGGATTTTCAGGAACTCTTTATCGATGAACGGTTGAAGCCCATCTACGAGAAACTGGGCAAATTGGATTTGTACAGGCAATCGCGACAACACCCCCTCCTGTTTCTCTACCGCCTCCGAAAAGGTGAATAGGCCATCGTTTGTTCTTCGGGACGGACTTTTCCTCATCGGGACGAAGTTCGAAGAATCCGACCTTCGGGTCGAGAACGGGTTCATGAGCGACATCGGCACGAGTCTGCAATCCAAACCGGGCGAGTCAAGTTATTCGCTTCGTGGCGCCCGTGTCATCCCTGCATTGATCAACTCACACGATCATCTGGAATTCAACTTGTTTCCACGCCTCGGCAGGCCGCCGTATAAGAATTACGTTGAATGGGGAATGGATCTTCAGAAACATTTCCGAGGCGAGATTGAATCCATCTTGAGAATTCCCCTTCGAACAAGGCTCCTGTGGGGTGCATATAAAAACATTCTCTCTGGCGTCACGACGGTTGTCCATCACAATCCATACTATTACCATTTCTTTTGGGGGTTTCCGATCGATGTGTACAAGAACTATGTTTGGATTCATTCCCTTGAGTTCGGAGAATCGATTCCGAAAACAATACGAGCGCAAACCAAGAGGTTGATTGTTCATGCGGCTGAGGGAGTTGACGAGATTGCTGCCAAGGAGATTTCTAAGATTGCTGCCGCTGGCGCGTTGACGGACCGGACCATTCTTGTCCATGGGGTTGGCATTACGGATAGCGACATCGCGTTACTTACCAATTCAGGGACTGGTCTCGTATGGTGTCCGGGGTCGAACGACTTCCTTTTCCAGTCGACTGCGCCTATCAAGAAGTTGTATGGCAAGATACAAGTTGCTCTCGGAACCGACTCAACTCTCACCGGTGGAATCAGCTTATTCGACGAACTTCGCAAGGCTCGGACGGCCTCCTCCTTGAGTCCCATGGAGTTGCTTCACATGGTCACGTCCGTTCCCGCTAAGATGTTTGGCCTGATTAAAGGAAAGATCGCCATTGGTTCTCCAGCGGACCTTTTGATTTACGAGAATGACTCTCTTCATCCTGCGGAAACATTCCTCAACCTTTCTCCCGGCCGCATCTCATGTCTTATGAGGAATGGCTCTCCTCTCTTGGCTCAGATGTCTCATGAACTGTTTTTTCGACATTCGCACCAAAATTACTCGCGAATGCTCGTCGACGGAAAAGAAATGCTTGTCGCCGGCAACCTGCCTCGGATCAAAGGTGTGATTAACCGATTCATTCCGGATTCCGTGTTCAACCATTTCAATGTTCAATCGCTGAACAACAAACCACTCTGAGGCATTATTCGATGCACGGGGATTCTCACTGGGTTTGTCCGTCATGTCGTCAAGGGCTCGCCCGCGGCGACCAAGACTTTGTCTGCGCAGCTGAATCGCTCCGCTTCTCAACTCATCACGACATACCCGACTTCATTCTCCCTTCGCGCCGCCCGGAAATAGATGAGTTCTTGCGAAGTTATCAGAAGATTCGCCGATCCGAACAATGGGGCAGCGAGGCAATCGAGTACTATCTTCGGTTACCCTACGAGGACCTCACCGGCAAACATCAGTGGATTTGGAACATCAGGCGCAAAACGTACGAGTGCTTTCTCACAGACTTTCGCCAACATGCCGGCAGCAGGTCATTGACGGTTGCCGACCTGGGCGCAGGTTCATGTTGGCTTTCCCACAGACTCGCAAAAGAGGGTCACCACGTTCTCGCTGTGGATATCAATACCGACATCCACGATGGCCTTGGCGTTCTGAGCCGATTTCCCTCATTGAAAAACTTTCAGCCGATCCGGGCCGAATTCAACTTTCTTCCATTAACATTTGCCTCGTGTGACGTGATGATCTTCAATTCATCACTTCACTACTCGAATAAACCCATCGAACTGATCACAAAAACGCTTCCTTTCCTCAAGGACCGTGGAATCCTGTACGTCCTCGACTCGCCGATGTACAATCGGCCAGAAAATGGAGAGATCATGATCTCGCAGAAGATTGAATCATTCAGGAAGAACCACGGTATCGAATTGCCGCCTAAGCATGCTGGGTCATACCTTACGTTCGAAGTCCTGGCAAATGTTGGGGATGCGCTGGAGCTCACCGTTCTTAAACCGAATTATGGAGTTCAGTGGCACGGTCGTCGTTTCATGTCCAGGATATTTTCCGGCAGGGAACCTGCGATCTTCGCTGTGCTTAAGATCAGAAGACGAAAATGATTACAGGATGTTGTCCAGGCCCTGGAATCACATTGATTCTCATATCAATGTTGTCTATATTTTTCAGCCTTTTTGTGAACCTGCTTCAATGACCGTCACCCGCTCGGAATTAGCCAAAATAGCGCAACGTG
>CAYIBG010000086.1:0-7893 GCA_964361365.1 uncultured Ignavibacteriaceae bacterium
CGGATAGAGTACGATTTCTGGACATACTCTTTAATCATGTCTCCCAAATATCCCGTGATGATCGTGGCCTCGGTGAAGCCATCCTGGATGATTTTGTCCAGGATATGCCCGATGATCGGCTTGCCGCCGACGTTCAGGAGAACCTTGGGAACCGTATATGTGTGCGGGCGAAGTCTGCTGCCGACGCCTGCAACGGGAATGATAGCGCGCATGGGTGAAAAAAAATCCCTCAGATGAGGGATACAAAGATACAAAAGTATGGCAAGAGAAACAAAACGAAAACAGATTAACTGTGGCGAATCGACATGATATCACCGTCTTTCACGACATACTCCTTTCCTTCAAGTCTCCAGTGTCCCGCTTCCTTCGCCTTGGTAAATGATCCGCCGTGTGCGATGAAGTCGTCGTGCTGCACAACTTCGGCACGGATGAATTTGTTGAAAAAATCCGAGTGAATAACGCCTGCCGCTTCCTGTGCGGTCATGCCCTTTTTCATGGTCCACGCCCTGCACTCATCCTCGCCGACGGTAAAGAACGATTGAAGGCCCAGGAGAGAGTAGGACTCGCGAATCAGGGAATTCAACGCAGACTCGGTGATGCCGTATTCCTTCATGAACTCTGCGGCTTCGTCCTCAGCAAGCTCGCACATTTCCATTTCTATTTTTCCGAAGAACGACATCACCTGGGTGTTGCGGCCGCCGAACAACTCACCGATTTTTTTGGAAGCTTCCCTGGAGCTCTCGCGTTGGGCGTCATCGAAATTCAGGGCGATAAGCATTGGCTTCGCCGACAGGAGCTGGTAGGTCTTCAACACTTGAAGTTCTTCTTTTGAAAAGTCCATCTCTCTCAGCGGTTTCTCGGACTCAAGCACGCGTTTGCATTTCTCCAGCACGGGCAATTCTTTTTTCAAATGGTCATCCTGCAGTTTCTGAAGCTGCTTTTTGACTCTGTCGACGCGAGTTTCCACGATTGCCAGGTCTGCGAGAATAAACTCTGCCTCAAACGAGCGGATGTCCCTTTCGCCATCCACCGAGCCATCGGGGTGGGGGACGGCATCGTTGGAGAAGAGCCGGACGACCTGCACGAGCGCGTCATTCGTTTTCACGTTCGAAAAAAAGTTGGTGGTGAACTGCGTCGAGCCGGTCTCCCCCTTTTTCAAGCCAACGACATCGACGAATTCGATCGTCGCGTGTACCGTGCTTTTCGGGGAGAAAAGCGCGGAGAGCTTGCCCAGCCGTGCATCCGGCACTTTCACAATCGCATGATGGGCCTCTGCTCTGGAGAGTGCATGAGAATCGAGGTGTGTTCTGGTGATTGTTTGGAACAGCGTTGATTTTCCGGAAAAGGGCAATCCGACAATACCGATTTGCATGGAGGTGCTTTCATACGTGACTGAATGTTGTTCCAAGATACGAAAATCAGACCATTTCTTCAGTGTTGTCTTTTTGGCCACTTGAAGTCCACAAATCGCTTTGTGTCTTGACAATGGCCAGCACTTTCTCTACCTTGACACCCCGCAGAATTCACGTAATTAAAATCAATTCCCAATAACCTGGAGGTTTACATGAGAACAATTCTCGTACTTGCCGTGGCTTCGTTGCTGCTCGCTTCTTGCGGCTCGCCGCAGCCGGACATGGCCGCTTTGAAAAAGACAATTGAAGAATACAACACCGCTTCAATCGAAGCGATGAAGAGCGGGAATTCAGATAAGGTCCTGGCCTACTACACAGAAGATGCCATGGAAATGGCGCCGAACATGGCCATGATCAAAGGAAAAACCGCCATCAAGGATTTTCAAGCCCAGATGGCCAAGATGATGAAGATTAACGACGCCAAATTCACGTCGGTCGACATCGATGCGGGCGGGAAGGTCGCGTACGAAGTAGGTACCTATGATATGACGATCACGATGGGCAATGCACCGTCGATGAACGACAAAGGAAAGTACATCGCAATTTGGAAACTTCAGGAGGACGGTTCGTGGAAAGTGAGTGCCGAGACATGGAACTCAGACATGCCGGTGCCTTCGATGGAGAAGCCAAAAGAAACGAAGAAATCAGCAGCAAAGAAGCCGGCCACAAAGTCGACAACAAAGAAAGCGCCTGCAAAAAAGGCGACCACGAAGAAGAAGTAAGCTTACTCTTAACAAGAGACTCCCCGCTTGCATCGCTGCGAGCGGGGTTTTTTTTCTTTAGCGGAATGAGCAGTCACGCGGTGAAGCTGGATGGTACGCTGCGGGCAGCGATTGTGGAAGAGAAGTAGTTCTACGGAGGCAGGGACGCGTGCCAGGCGGCCACCTGCCATCTTCCTGCGCGACGGATATACATTTTCGTGAAAAGCCAGTCATCCTCGACATTCCTGTCTCCCATTGTTCTCTTCCGATGAACACGGCCTGTTACGATGGCAGTCTCTCCCAAAAGTCTCACGCGAATTTCAGAAGTGGTGTATTGCTGAAACCTCATCCGACCCGACCGCAAGAAGGCCATGGACTGTTCTTTCGTCATCGGGGTCATGCCGGATGCAGTGACAACGAGTTCTTGCGCCCACAAGCTGTCCAGTGCTGAAGCATCTCCGCGCACGTGGGACTGATTCCATATGTCTTCGAGTCGAATGAACTCGTTTGTATCCTGTGAATTTCGTGATATCCGCGTTTCCTCTTGAGCCACTGCCGTAGGAGCAAGGCTGATAACGCATGGAACAATGAGGTTGATGAGTTTCATGCAAATTGAGCGATGAAGTTTTTTTCCGGAGCTCCAGCAAGTCCCATTTGTTGCCATACAGGTCTTGGTTATGCCGTGTCAGAAGTGCTCTGGCAAGATAGAGCATCACGAAACCAATTTCAACGGATTGTCGGAGGACCGCATCCACCTTGCCTTTCCCTGCTCATTTCGCTATTATACATCCACAACCTCATGAAATATGAGAAGTACACGGACATCCTCGCGCAAACAGCAACACGTCGAGATCACGCTCTCGAAGGATGTCTCCTTCCGCACAAAAACGACGGGGTTTGAACGGTTCGAGTTCACCCACAACGCCCTCCCCGAACTCAATTTCTCTGAAATCGACACCGGCGTAAGCTTCCTGGGAAAGAAGCTTTCCTTCCCGCTCATTATCTCGAGCATGACCGGTGGGTATGCAGATGCACAACGGATTAACCGGAATCTCGCAGAGGTATGCGCTGAGAAACGAATTGCTATGGGAGTGGGAAGCCAAAGGCAGGCGATGGAGGATTCCACTTATCATCGCTCGTTCAGTATTGTCCGGGAGGTAGCGGGGGACATTCCCGTGTTCGGCAATATCGGAGCGGCTGAAGTCGCCAGGCTTACCGATGCCGGCAAAGTTCAGAAGCTTGCGGAACTTATACGTGCCGATGCGTTTGCCGTTCATTTGAACCCGCTCCAGGAATTCCTCCAGCCCGAAGGCGATACGAATTTCAGCGGTGTTCTCAAGGGAATTGAACTTCTTGTGAAAAACCTGAACATTCCTGTTATTGTAAAGGAGATTGGAGCTGGAATTTCCTTACAAGTGGCGAAGAGACTGGTGGAGGTTGGTGTGCGGATCATCGATGTAGCCGGCTCGGGGGGGACAAGTTGGGCGGGCGTGGAAATTATTCGAAGGAAAGAAAAAAGCGCCAAGCAGAATAATGGAAGAAGGAACGGTGGAAAAGAGGCTGGTTCGTTTGCGAGCCAGTTTTGGGACTGGGGGATTCCGACGGCAGAAGCGCTCAAACAAGTCTCGAGTTTAAGATCGCAAACACCCGACCTGACGATCATTTCGTCTGGCGGAATCTCCAGCGGGCTCGATGTGGCCAAATCGATTGCACTCGGGGCGAATCTGGCGGGCGCTGCTCAACCCATACTGAAGGCGCTTGAGTCGGGAGGGGTCAAAGGACTTTTGGATCAAATTGAATCGTGGGAAATGGAAGTCAAAGGGGCAATGTTTCTCACAGGTTCGAAATCGATAGCAGAATTACAGAAGCAACAACTCGCACTCAAATTATAGCGGAGACCAGTGGATTTCAGCCAACGCTATCTCGAATACAAGTCTCAGATTGACGATTATCTCGGTCGATTCATTGACGAATCGAAGCCCGACACTCTTTATAAACCGGTGAGGTACGTTCTGGCGGGTGGAGGAAAACGAATTCGTCCGCTGCTGGTGATGCTTTCGTGCGAGGCGGTCGGCGGCTCGGCGAAAGAGTCGCTTCACGCGGGGGCCGCGATGGAAATCCTGCACAATTTTACACTCGTGCATGACGACATCATGGATAACGCGGACGCACGGCGCGGACGCTCAACAGTCCATACGCGGTGGGATACGAATGTAGCCATTCTCTCCGGAGATGCATTGCTCGCACTCGCGTATCGTGCACTCTTGAGGACCAACTCGCCGAGGATTCAGGAAATAAGCAAGGTCTTTACAGAAGGCGTGGTCATCGTGTGTGAGGGACAGGCGTACGATAAGGAATTCGAATCCCGAAGGCGCGTCGGTGTCGAGGACTATCTGCTTATGATCCAAAAGAAAACCGCAGCCATGGTATCCGTGTCGACGCAAATCGGCGGGCTCATCGGTAATGCAAAGGAAGGCGAACTTGCCGCTCTGAAGAACTACGGGGAGATGGTAGGCCGGGCTTTTCAGATCCAGGACGACTTGCTGGATGTGGTCGCCGACGAAAAGAAATTCGGGAAAACCATCGGGGGCGATCTGGTCGAAGGAAAAAAGACATTCCTCCTGCTTGAGGCTCTCAAGAGAGCGAAGGGGAAGGATAAGGCGAAGTTGCTGGGCTTGATGAGAAACGGGGGGATTGCCCGGAAAGACATCGGCCAGTTTCGAAGAATCTACGAACAAACCGGCGCCATCGACGCTGCCCGCAAGCAGGTGGAACATGATATTCGCAGTGCCAGGGAACAGCTCATCCAGATGCGGGATTCGGACGGACGATCCATGCTTGGTTGGCTTGCCGAAATGCTCATGCACAGGACTTTCTAGGCGCTCGAGGGAATGGTCGAACGCGAAGTTACTATCATGAACAAAATGGGCCTCCACACGCGTCCCGCCGCCTCCATCGTGAAACTTGCTGCAAAGTTCAAGTCAGAATTCACCATCGAACGTGACGGCTTGGAGATCAACGGGAAAAGCATCATCGGTGTCATGACCCTGGCAGCGGAGCAAGGAGCGAAGATGCATCTACGGTTTTCCGGGGTGGACGAAGAAGAAGCGGCGAAGGCGATGATCGACCTGTTCGACCGGGGGTTCGATGAGGAAATGTGAAGAACAGCAACAGCCGAACCATACAAGTACCATGATAAACTGACCTGATGCCCGAACGACTCGAAATACTCCTCAAAGGGATCCCAGCCTCGCCCGGAATAGCCATCGGCCCTGTGTACTTGTTCAGTAAACACAAAACGCTTGTCCAGGAGCGTGAACTGGCAGCGGATGAAATCGAGAAGGAAATCGTCCGACTCGAACAATCCATTGTCCGGTCGAAAAAAGAGTTGAAAAAGATTTTTGAATTTGCACAGAAAAAGTTGGGGGATAATCAGGCCAAGATTCTCGAAGCTCAGTTGCTCATTCTGGAAGACGCCATTCTTTTTGAGACGGTGTATAAACGGGTACGGAAAGAGAAAAAAAATTCGGAAGCTGTGGTGCAGGATGAGATGGGAAAATACCACAGGTTGATGGCTGCTTCCAAGGATGAATACACGCGTGAAAGGGCCAACGACCTCGAAGACGTGCAGAACCGCATTCTGAGAAACCTGCAGGATCAACGCCTCGTCTCCAAGTTTGAAGGAGCGAGCATCGTAGTTGCGCAGAACCTCGGCGCTGCCGACACGCTCATTCTCAGCCGCAACGAAGTCCTCGCGTACGCCACGGAAATCGGCGGAGCAACTTCCCACAGTGTTCTGCTTGCGCGTGCGATGAAAATTCCGTCGGTCGTCGGGTTGCCTCATGTCACGCTCAAGGCGCATGAAGGCGACAGAATGATTCTCGACGGCTACAGCGGCGTCGTCATCATCAACCCGTCGGCGAAGAGCGTTCGGAAATACGAAGCGAAGCGCGAACAGTACGAAAAGTTCGAGGAAAAACTCGCCGTGCTGCGGGACCTGCCGGCAGAAACGCTCGACGGCCACAGAGTGCAGCTCGCGGCGAATGTGGAGCTTTCAGAAGAAATTGAATTTGTCAAGATGCAGGGGGCGGACGGCATCGGCCTGTACCGATCCGAGGTTTTGCTGCTGGGAAAAGAAGTCTTCCCCTCGGAGGAAGAACAGTTCAAGCAATATAAGATGTTTGCCGCAGCCCTCCATCCCAAGCAGGTGATCATACGGACGTTTGACATCGGCGGCGACAAGCTGATGATGCAATCCATTTCCGAGAACAACCCCTTTCTGGGATGGCGGGGCATACGCGTGATGCTCGACAAACAGGACCTCTTCATGGATCAGTTACGAGCAATTCTACGCGCCAGCGAGCGGAAAAATGTGGGCGTCATGTTTCCCATGATTTCGAGCATCAAGGAAGTCCGCAGCGCGAAAGCGCTCCTCGCTGAAGCGAAACAACAGCTCCGCAAGAAGGACATTCCTTTTGATGAAGAGATAAAAATCGGAGTCATGGTGGAAGTCCCCGCCGCCGCCGTGATTGCCGAAGACCTCGCAGAAGAAGTGGATTTTCTTAGCATCGGGACAAATGATCTGATTCAATACTTGCTCGCGGTCGACCGCGGCAACGAAATCGTCTCAGCGTTGTATCAGGAGTTCCATCCGGCCGTGGTCAGATTTCTGAGAAGAATCATCGAACGCGGGAAGAAGGGGAAGGTGTGGGTCGGGATGTGCGGCGAGATGGCAGGCGACCCGCTTGCGACCATGCTCCTGCTGGGCCTGGGGCTGGATGAATTCAGCGTTGTGCCGACCGTGTTGCCGGAGATCAAGAAAATCATCCGTTCGGTGCACTATACGGAAGCAAAACACATCGCGGAAAAAGCGCTCACACTGCAGACGGAGGACGAAATCAAGTCTTATTTGCAGCGCATCATGAAAGAAAAATTTCCCGAAATCCCGACAGGTTAAAGGAGAATCCCATGACGATCGATGACATCAGAAAAGCAGACCCATCAGGCATGTATGCGTGGATCCGTGATTTCCACAAACAAGTTGAGGAAGGAGCGCGGATCGGTAAAACGGCTCCGGTCAAGCTGAACGTCCGAGGCATCAAGAATATTGTGCTGACAGGTTTGGGCGGATCGGCCATTGGAGGCGATCTTCTCCGATCGTATCTCGCCGACGAGCTTTCCGTTCCCTTCTTTATTAACCGGCACTATTATCTTCCGGATTTCGTGGGCAAAGAAAGCCTTGTCGTTGTTTCCAGCTACTCCGGAAACACGGAAGAGACGATCGACGCGCACAAGGATGCAACGAGGCGAAAAGCGAGAGTGTTGTGTATCAGCACCGGAGGCGAAACGGCTGCGCTCGCGAAGAAATTCAAACAGCCATGGGTGCAAATCCCACCCGGCTACTCGCCACGCGCCGCTCTCGGCTACTCGTTTTTTCCTTTGCTGATGATTCTTGCTAGGCTCGGACTTGTGAAATCGAAAGACAAAGACATCAAAGAAACCGTCAGCATCCTGCGGTCGAAGGCTGCGGTTCTTTCCAACCCCCAATCGCCCGAAAACATGGCGCTGCGGCTCGCGGAACAGGTCAAAGGCCGGTTGCCCATTGTGTACTCATCCGCCGACCACCTGGACGCCGTGAACCTGCGCTGGCGCGGACAAATCGCCGAAAACGCCAAGCAGCTGGGTTTCGGACATGTGCTTCCCGAGATGAATCACAACGAGTTGGTGGGCTGGAAGGTTTTGACAGATCTGATGAAACAGATGCATGTGATCTTCTTGAA
>CAYIBG010000087.1:0-7875 GCA_964361365.1 uncultured Ignavibacteriaceae bacterium
CGTGAGGATCTTTGCCATACCGGTGCGCACAAGATCAACAACACCGTCGGCCAGATTCTTCTGGCGCGACGAATGAATAAAAAACGCGTCATCGCAGAGACGGGCGCCGGTCAGCATGGCGTGGCGGTGGCTACGGTGTGCGCATTGTTTGGACTCACGTGCGTGGTCTACATGGGTGAGAAGGACATGGCGAGGCAGGCGTCGAACGTTGCACGCATGAGGCTGCTGGGTGCTGAGGTTCGTCCCGTCACATCCGGAAGCAAGACGCTCAAAGATGCAACGAGTGAGGCGATCCGCGATTGGGTGACCAACGTCGAGACGACGTTTTACATTATCGGCTCGGTCGTCGGAATGCACCCATACCCGATGATGGTTCGGGATTTTCAGAGTGTCATCGGCCAGGAAACCCGGAAACAAATTGTTGAAGCCGAGGGGCGATTGCCGGACGCTCTCGTTGCTTGCGTGGGCGGGGGGAGCAATTCGATCGGAATGTTTTACCCGTTTCTTGATGAAGCAAAACAGATCGATCTGGTCGGAGTGGAAGCCGCCGGCTTGGGGTTGGAGTCAGGCAAACATGCCGCCTCGCTCAGCCGCGGGAGGCAAGGAGTGCTCCACGGAGCAATGCAATACGTGCTACAGGATGCTCACGGACAGGTTCAGAATGCGCATTCTATTTCTGCCGGATTGGACTACCCGGGTGTAGGGCCGGAACATTCGTACCTCAAGGACCTTGGCCTTGTACGCTACGAATCGATTACAGACGCCCAGGCGGTGGAAGCTTTTCTGCTGCTCACAAAGCTCGAAGGGATTATTCCCGCTTTGGAGTCGGCCCATGCGGTTGGCTATGTTGCTCGGGAAGGGGGCGATCTCTGGGAGGATCGGGTGGTTGTCGTGAACCTCTCAGGTCGGGGAGACAAGGACCTGGCCACCGTCGAAACTTCTTTGAAGAAGACTCCAGCAGTCAGAAGGCCCTAGAATCAACGATTTTCAACAACCCCTTCCAAGATTGCAAGAGTCTCAGCCGCAGTTTTTTCCCAACTGAACATTCGTGCACGTTGATAGCCCTTCCTGCGCATGTTCGCCTGGAGTCGGGGGTTCTCAAGAACTCTTTGCATCTCATTGGCGAGGGAAACATAGTCAATCGGATTGACCATGATCCCCGCATCGCCAATCACCTCTGGAAGAGATGACGTGTTGGACGTGATCACAGGAACGCCGCAGGACATAGCCTCCAGAGGCGGATATCCGAATCCCTCATAGAGTGACGGGTAAACGAACAGCGAAGCGAGGCTGTAGAGTGAAGGCAAATGTTCGTGGTCTACGTATCCGATCATTTGAAGAGAGTCAGCCAATCCCAGTTTACCCATCTCAGAGACAATGTTGTTGGCATACCATCCCATTGCGCCGCTGATGACCAACGGATAACGTTTTCGGAGGCTCTTTGGAAGTAAGGAGTACGCTTGTGCGAGGCAAATCACGTTCTTCCTTGGTTCAATGGTCCCCACAAAGAGAATAAACTCTTTTGGTAAGTCATATCGCCGTCGGACTGTTTGGAGAAGCTTTTTGTCCTTCACCTTTGTAAATTCTTCGTCGACGCTCAAGTGAACCACGGATATATTGTTGCGTGTAGCTCCATAGAGACGCATAAAATCTCTTTTCGTCGACTCAGAGTCTGTAATGATTCTGTCGGCGACGCGGGCTGCATTTGTGTTGAAGATAAACTGCCACATCCGCATCTTTGGCGTGAATGTCTTCGGAAGTATCGCCGAGATGACGTCGTGAATCGTGACGACGTATTTTACTTGCTTTGAGCTGGCATTGGCAAACACTTTCCACTTTAGCGGTACAGGCAGAAATCGAAATAAATTTTTGAAACGGGGCAAGATGGGAAGTGCGAACGCCGGCGAAAAATACACATCGATTCCATAATCCTCCATATACCGGGGAAGAAGGATATTCTCCCACCATCTGTTCAGCACCATTCGCTCATAGCCCTCGATCACTATTCTCTTAAGATTGAGAGCGTCCAGCTCCTGATTCGGTTTGGCAAGGAAGAGAACATACTCGTTGTTGGGGTCAATGCGGAGAAGGGACCGCACGGTCCGCGCAGCGTATGTCCCGACGCCGGAACGGCCGTGAACGATAGTTCTGCCGTCAATGGCGATGCGCAACGGGCGTTTTCTATTTGCTTTTTTGATAGATGAACGTAGCTTCGAGATCATGGATACTGTCGATGTGATCCTTTTTAAGCAGATATTTAGAAAGGCCAGTTCGGCGGAGAATCGAAGGCCTGATGATCAGATCATTGATAGAAGATTCCTTCGTTTTGTTCGCCTTAGTGGTGACCATCGGAAACCTTCACATCACAACAGCTGATTCTCGATGCTCTCGTGCTTTGGTTTCTCGATGGTGCGAATCCGTTCTTTCAAGGAGATCTTTCATCTTTAAGGCGTAGCTATCGGTCGAATGAAAGCGGCGATATTGGCGAGACATAGCCTCCAACCGAGATGCAATTTCATGGTCACGACATACAGCGAGAATGGTTGGGATAACCTCTGCTGGCTGCCAATCGGTGATCAACTTCTGTAAACCATACCTGAGCAACTCTGCCGCCATCCAGGTCGCCGGGGTTACTAAAGGGATGGAACCGGCAATCACCGCTTCGATGAAAATGCCTGAGGTGCTTTCCGAATAACGTTCGGCTTCGTACGGGAGCAGAACAATATTACTTGTTCTCATAAGTTTGAGATATGTTCGCCTGTCAACAAAATCCGGAATGAGCTCGATTCCTGCTCCGTTCTTTGTCTGCCCGAGTTGGGCGCTCTCTCCCACGATAAGGCAGATCTTCCTAGCAGCCCTGGACCGTGTCGAGGCGATCTCCCGCACAACTCCGATTCCCTTGTCTTTTCTTGGCCCTCCAGGTAACCAACATCGTATTACCTGTTGATCCTTGCTCCTTCTTGGTTTCTGCGACAGCTTGTTGATGTCTTCTGTATGCGGAACAGGCATCACGGTCAATTCCCTTTTGAAACTGCCCTCGATGGTTCGCTTCACCAATTCGCTGTCCGTAAGCAGTCGAACATTTTTGCGTTTTAGAAGCATTTCCATGATAGGCAGCACGACTTTCTTGAGAGCTTTTTGCTTCATCGAGTCGAAATCGGGCTTGTAACGAAAAAGCAGCCACACGGAGAGATTGCCTCTTGGTAAGAAAAAAAGAGAAATCAAGAGAGGCGGAATTTCCCAGAAAATGAAATCATCAATGAACAGGGTGGTCGCAACATTCCTATCCATTTCCTTTCGCAGGAATCTCGTCAGAGAGATTCCAAGGGGAATCACGGCCCCGATAAAGCCAAGGCGCGATGTGCTCGATACAATATTGCGGGCGTCAAGACATACATGCCAATTGTACGGCAATCGATTTGTCACGTTTTTCCATGACATCGGTACTGCGACAGAATGGTGACAGCCGTTCAAGCGTGCTGCCTCGCCGATAGCTTCATGATATTCGAAAAAATGACCTCTCATCTCCGGGTGAAAAATGAGCGAGATAATTACGGGCGCTTGTCGTGAAGGCATGATTTCGTTGGCGATGGTCATTTCCTTGAATTTCCGCGTGATATGCGTCTCGTGTCCAGTGGGTTGATTGATAGGAGGTCTTGGATTCCACATTCGCTCAATTCTGAGAGGATACGCGGCTCAAGGACAGTTTCCTGTTGAAGGAAGATACTTAAAAGTATAAATTTAATCAAAGGAACACAGTCCGTTCACCATCTCGATCTGTCACGCCCCGGTTGTATTCATGCATACGGTCGCCATTGATGCACGCAAGTATTTCGATTACGGAATTGGCACGTATATCCAGCAATTGATTTCTCACCTTTCTCAGCTGGAGTCGTCGTGGAACTTCCACGCATATGTTTCGCCGGGTGATGCACATCGAATGAAGCTTCCTCCTTCGTGGCATCAATCGGTCGTTCCGTATGGCAAATATTCTGTCGGAGAGGTCCTTTTTCTCGGTAGAAAATCGAAAAAAGATGGTGCAGCGATCTTCCATTCGCCGCACTACACGCTACCTCTCGGGCTGGGCGCACGGTCCGTCGTAACGATCCATGACTTGATTCCGCTGAGATTTCCTGAATATTTCAACGCTCTCCAGAGGTCCTACGCGCATCTCATGATGTCCCATGCTGTGAAAAGGGCGGGTTGCGTCCTCGTCGATTCCGAGTTCACGAAAGAGGATATCCTAGTACAATTTCGGATTAACGAACGTCGGATCGTGGTGGCGCACTTGGGCGTCACGGATGAATTCAGACCGGTCAAATCAAGACAGAAAATAGCGACTTTACGAAAAAAGTTTGATTTGCCGGGACCTTTCATCCTATTTGTCGGAAACATCAAACCTCACAAAGGGATTGCGGTGCTCTTCAAGGCTCTGGCGCTCCTGAAACATACTGATATTGACCTTGTCTTTGTAGGGGAAAAGCCTCTCCAAAACGCTGCACTACTGGCTGCTGCGAATGAATTGCATATTGAAAAACGGATTCACCAAATAGGGAGGTTGTCGCAAGGGGAGCTCGTACTTGCCTACAATGCAGCCGAGGTTCTTGCGATGCCATCTTTATACGAGGGGTTTGGATTACCCGTTTTGGAAGCTATGGGATGCGGAACTCCCGTCGTGGCATCTGATGCAGGATCGCTCCCTGAAATAGCCGGGAATGCGGCCTTGGTTGTCCCCCGAAATAATCCAGGTGCCCTGGCCGAGGCGCTTGAAGTCGTTTTGCGAAATTCGAGAATCAGGAAACAACTCGTCGAAAAAGGGAAACAAAATGTTTTGCGCTTTTCCTGGCGCAAAACTGCTGAGAAAACCCTGGAAGTATACCGAAAACTTATTTGAATATGCCGCAAAAGACAAAGTCCAAAATCGGAATATTTGGCGGCACGTTTGACCCGCCACATCTGGGCCACTTGATTATTGCTCAGACAGCCGTTGAGGACCTGGAGCTTGACAAAGTCCTCTTTGTTCCGGCTGCTAGCCCTCCGCACAAAACGGATCGACTTATGGCGCCTGCTTCACACAGACTTGCAATGCTCAAACTTGCGATCAAAGGAAACAAGAAGTTCGAGGCATCAGTTCTTGAATTACACCGCGGCGGAATCTCCTATACCATCGATACGCTTAGAAGCCTCAACGAACGATATCCCGATGCGCAACTATTTCTCATTCTTGGCGAGGATAACTATGCAGAGTTCCATTCCTGGAAGGGCCCGGAAGAAATAGTCCGTCTTGCCTCTTTAGTCATCTATCACCGAAGCGGCTACGGGAATGTGAAGGGTTCACGTTACCCTGTGACGGAGCTCAAGGGACCGCTTCTTGAACTTTCCTCTACGGACATCCGGATGAAAGCCTCCCGTGGGCAGTCAATCCGATATTTTGTTCCAAAAGACGTGGCAAGTTATATCAAGTCGAAGGAATTGTACATTGGATAACGCCATTATTCCTGGGATTCTCTTGTTTCAGGAAAGAATGAAAATTTCATGAAGACGACAGCGCCAGCGGATAAAGTTCTCCGGATCATTCATACTGACTACCATGACCCGTTTGAAATACTCGGTGCTCATCGGGTGACGGTGAACGGAAAGCAATGCGTCGCTATCCGGGCATTTCTGCCGGATGCCCAGTCGGTGTCCGCTGTTTCGGTCACAAAAAAGGGATCGGGGAAATCGTATCCTTTGCATCGGCTTGCCGATGAAGGATTCTTTGAGGCCGTGATTCCAACGAGGAAAAATGTGTTTCCCTACAAGCTCAGAAAAACAACGTTTGACGGCAGGGAAGAAGAGTTCGTTGATTCGTATTCTTTTTTGCCGACCATCACCGACTTTGACCTTCATTTGTTCAACACAGGCGACTATCACCTGGTATACGAAAAACTTGGAGCACATCAGATCGAAATCGACGGTGTTGCAGGAATACAATTTTCTGTGTGGGCGCCGAATGCAAGAAGCGTAAGTGTGGTCGGGGATTTTAACGGCTGGGACCGAAGAAAACATGCCATGCGTGTACTGGGTCAATCTGGCGTTTGGGAAATATTTGTCCCGGGGCTGAAGTCCGGAGAATTGTACAAATTTTCCGTGAAGACGCAGGGCGGTAAAATTCTGGACAAGACCGATCCCTACGCAACCGAAATGGAGTTTCGGCCTCGCACAGCATCCAAGATCAATACCCTCACCGGCTACGACTGGAAGGATGGCGAGTGGATGAAAAGACGGCCGGGCATCGACTGGCTTGCCGGCCCTATCAGCATTTACGAGGTTCATCTTGCGTCGTGGTCTCGAGTGCCGGAAGAGAGCAACCGGTGGCTCACATACCACGAGCTTTCTCAGAAACTCATCCCTTATGTGAAGGAACGGGGTTTTACCCATATCGAACTGATGCCGGTCATGGAGTATCCGTTCGACGGGTCATGGGGCTACCAGGTAACGGGATACTATGCGCCGACAAGTCGACACGGCACGCCGCAGGATTTCATGAATTTCATTGACGAATGCCATCAAAACGGACTTGGTGTCATTCTTGATTGGGTTCCCGCCCATTTTCCGAAAGATGAGCATGCGCTGGGTGAATTCGACGGGACACACCTGTACGAACACGCCGACCCGCGCAAAGGAGAGCATCAGGATTGGGGGACGTACATATTCAACTTTGGGCGAAGCGAAGTGAAGAATTTTCTGGCCGGCAATGCGTTGTTTTGGCTGGACAAGTATCACATCGATGGACTTCGTATTGATGCGGTCGCTTCCATGATTTACCTGGATTATTCACGAAAGCCGGGAGAGTGGATACCGAATGAATACGGCGGCAGGGAAAACCTCGATGCGATTGTTTTCCTGAAACATGTCAACGGCTTGATACGGCATTACTATCCCGGTGCTTTGACGATTGCAGAGGAATCGACGGCATGGCCGGGTGTGACGAACGAGCTTGCTCATGGCGGCCTGGGATTCCATCTCAAGTGGAATATGGGCTGGATGCATGACACGCTTGAGTATTTCACGAAGAACCCTATTCACAGATCGCATCATCAAGGGAGCCTGACGTTTGCCCTCCTGTACGCTTTTACGGAGCGTTTCCTCATGCCCCTTTCGCACGACGAAGTTGTTCACGGAAAGGCCTCCCTGCTCTCGAAAATGCCGGGCGACGAGTGGCAGAAATTCGCCAATTTGCGGCTCCTTTATGGCTTGATGTTCGGTTTTCCGGGGAAGAAGCTCTTGTTCATGGGGGCCGAAATCGGACAGTGGAACGAGTGGGATCACGAGGCATCAATCGACTGGCACCTCGTTCAGTACGAGCGGCACGAGGGTATTCGACGCTGGATCGAAGACCTGAACAAGGTCTACTGGGACGAAAAGGCCCTGCATGAAGTTGATTTTCATTATTCAGGGTTTGAATGGATTGACTTCACGGATTCAGCAGGAAGTATCATTTCTTTTATCAGAAAGTCGGCCGAAAACCGCAGCTGGATGCTTGTGGTATGCAATCTTACGCCTGTACCACGACAGGGCTACCGGATCGGAATCCCTGAAGCCGGAACGTACCACGAGATTCTCAACAGCGATTCCGCATATTACTCCGGCGGCAATGTCGGAAATGCCGGGGAAATCAGGAGCGATCACATTCCTCATCATAGGCGCGAGAATTCATTGAACCTCACCCTGCCTCCTCTCGGAGTCCTTTTTCTCAAGAAGAAAGATTCCTAAAGTTTTCGTATTTTGTAGCGAATCGAGATACAAATGCTTAGACCGATCTGGCCCCGTAGCTCAGATGGATAGAGCAGCGGTTTCCTAAACCGTTTGTCGGAGGTTCGAATCCTCTCGGGG
>CAYIBG010000088.1:0-5420 GCA_964361365.1 uncultured Ignavibacteriaceae bacterium
ATCTCCAAAGCATGGTCGAAATTCTTTGCTTTGATGATGGCCAGAACGGGCCCAAAAATCTCTTCCTGAGAAATCGTCGATTTCGGGTCAACGTCGACGATGACGGTAGGGCGGATGAAATACCCGTTTCCACTTTCTTTTCTCCCGCCGGAAACAAGTCGACCGCCTTCCTGCAGACCTTTGTTGATGTAGCTCAAAGTTTTTTCCTCCGAACCTTTGTTCACAACAGGGCCCATGTAGTTTTTCGGGTCGGAGGCATCGCCGACTTTCATCTTGTCAACTTTCTCTTTTACGAGGTCGACAAACTTGTCATATACGCTCTCGACGACGATGGCTCGTGATGCGGCAGAGCATTTTTGTCCCTGGAAGCCAAACGCCGAAACAACGGTTGCCTGCGCTGCTGCAGCAATATCAGTCTGGTTATCGATGACGATGGAATCCTTACCTCCCATTTCGGCGACGACGCGCTTGAGCCAACGCTGTCCCGGCTGCACCTTTGCTGCAAGTTCGTTGATGTGTATGCCGACCTCTTTGGAGCCCGTGAATGCAACAAAACGGGTTTTCGGATGGGCCACCATCGTGTCGCCCACCGTTCCACCGGGACCGGTGACAAAATTGAGAACCCCAGCCGGTAACCCTACTTCCCGCATGAGATCGAACAACATCCAACCTGTCAGCGGTGAATCGCTTGAAGGCTTCAGCACGACGGTGTTTCCCGTGACGACGGCAGCGGTGGCCATGCCGGCGAGAATCGCAAGAGGGAAATTCCATGGCGGCACAACAACGCCAACCCCGAGTGGTAAGTAGACAAGCTCGTTCTTTTCCGTCGGGATTTTGGTAACAGGCTGCTTCCCGCCATACCGCAGCATCTCGCGGGCATAGAAATCAAGAAAGTCGATCGCTTCAGCAGTATCCGCGTCAGCTTCGGGCCATGTTTTGCCCACTTCGTAGACCATGACGGCGCTGAACTCATGTTTCCGTTTGCGCATGATCTTTGCGGCTTTAAACAGGTAATCGGCTCGTTTCTTCGGGTCAACGTACTGCCAGGTGACGAATTTTGTGGCGGCAGTTTCGACGGCCTTGTTTGCCAGATTAACGTCGGCTTTTTGGAATACACCTACGATTTCGCCCGGATTCGACGGGTTATACGATTTCAGCTTGTCGTTTGTTCGAATCTCCTCACCGCCAATGACAATCGGGTATTCCTTATTGAACCAAGATCGCACTTTCTGGAGTGCGGCCTCCATGGCCTTGCGGTTGGCAGGTTTGCTGAAATCGGTAAGCGGTTCGTTTTTAAAGGGCTTCAAAGGCATGCTCTGTTCCTTGAACCGAAAAATGATTGGCTAAGAAATATAGGGAAAAATTCGGTAAGGCTGAAGGAGAATGACTATTCTCTTCTGTACCCTGTAACTCTGATGCGTTACCGCTGAAGTGCCTTCATCACAGCATCATGCACTTTTGGCCGAACATCGAAAATCCTCGCGTTTGACCTTGTCGGGTGAACTCGATTTGTCAACAGAATGACGACAATTCCCTTCTTCGGATCAGCTACAACGGATGTTCCCGTGAACCCCGTGTGCAAGAATGTCTGCATCGAGGTCATCATGCCCGAGAAGGAACGGTCCGACGATTTCATGTCCCACCCGATGCCGCGGCTGCTCTTTTGCGATTGACGGGTTGTGAACTGCCTCACGGTTTCTTCTTTGATATACCGTTTTCCACCGTACGTGCCACCGTTGAGCAGCATCTGCATCATGATGGCAAGGTCCGACGTGGTAGAGAACAAGCCCGCGTGGCCCGACACACCCCCCAACACTGTTGCGTTTTCATCGTGCACGCGACCACGGACGGCAACGCTCGTCCGCTGCCAAAACGTATCGATTTCCGTCGGCGCAATTCTGGGCAGCAATGTCGACGGCGGGTTGTACATCGTGTTCCGCATGCCGAGCGGCTTGAAGAATACTGAGTCCACATACTTGTCCAGAACAACCCCGCTCAACTTTTCAATGAGCTTCCCTATTGTGATCAGTCCAAGATCACTGTAGATCGTTGAATCGCCAGTTTTGTAAACGAGTCCGGTAGCAAAAACAGAATCCAGAACGCACTGCGCATCTTTGCAAAAGTCGTAGAACCTCCGCCACGCGGGCAGTCCGCTGTTGTGAACCATCAGGTTGTAAAGCGTGATCTTTTCTTTTCCGTTCTGCCCAAATTGTGGTATGTATTTGACAATCGGGTCGACGAGTTTGACCCTGCCTTCGTCAGCGAGTCGCATGACTGCGCTGGTTGTTGCGATGACTTTTGTAACAGACGCGAGGTCGTAGATGGTATTCTCATCAACAGGCTTCGAGTAAATGCCATAGTCAAAGAACCCGTATCCCTTGTTGTGCACGATGATGCCATCTTTTGCCACGAGCAGCACGCATCCCGGAAACGCCGAGTCTTTGATCGCCGATTCCATCGCACCGTCAACTTTCTTAAACTCTTTGGAGTCAAACCCCGCTTCCTCAGGATTCCCTTCCCTCAACGCCAGCTTTGGATACTCGACGCCGTCGCCAAAACTGTAAACGCCTGGAATTGTTATCGGCAGTTTACCTTTCGACGGCTCTTCTGCAAACAACACCTCGGCGACCGCCTGCTGCATGCAGTCGGCATCCGAGTAGGCGCAGACATACGCATCAAAACGAGGCAGATCCATCGCAACGTAGGGATTACCCCATGAAATACCGATCATCGGTTTGCCCAAGGTTGCCAGAGTTTTTGCTAGTTGCGCCTTTGTCGAGTCGACAAATCCTGTCATCTCGCCGGAGCGTGTATACAAATGCAGTTGCAACACAAGCTTGTCGGCGGCTTTCGCTAAAACAATCACGGAGTCGTATTCCATCCGGTTGCTTCGTTGATCAATTTTTGCGAACGCAATATTTCGGTATCGCTGTCGGGCAAGTCGATGGAACAGCAACCCGTCCGCCTCGTCTTCTGTGTCCGAGATGACGATGTCGAGGATTTTCATTGTGTCGACTTTTGCGAGCGGCAGCACGTTGTTCTTGTTTCCGAGGACGGTCACGGCATGGCGGGCAATGTCCATCGCAAGCTGCTGGTGCCGGGGTGCTCCCACGACATCTGCCACATTTTCCACGTCGACGAACCGGTTGACATCGAGTCCCATCAGCTGCTTCATGCCGAGCAACTTGCGCACCGACTGGTTAATCCGCTCTTCGGTGATCTCTCCTCGCTTCACCGCCCCTACTATTGCATTGATAGCGATGTCGGGATTGACGGGCATCAGAACAAGATCGGCGCCGGCTTTAATGGCTAGCACTGCAGATTCTCCCGGATGATACTTTGCGGCGACCCCCTCCATCACCATTGCATCTGTCACAACGAGTCCGGAAAACTGCATTTCTTCTTTCAGGAGTTTTGTCGAAACATTCGGCGAAACAGTCGCCGGAATTCCGACGACAGTGTCGTACGCCGGTACGGAGAGGTGTCCGACCATCACGGACAGGGCGCCTGCCTGGAATGTCTCTTTATAAGGAGGCAGTTCCAAAGATTGCAGTCGTTCTTTGGGGAAATTCAGGATGGAAAGCCCAAGATGCGTGTCGATATCCGTGTCGCCATGACCGGGAAAATGCTTGACGGTGGCAATCATGCCGCCATCCTGAGTGCCTTTCACAAAGGCAACGCTCATGTCCGTTACAAGTTCCACATCGTCTCCAAAGGCTCGCGTGTTGATCACGGGATTCTTCGGGTTCACGTTTACATCGACATCGGGGGCATAGTTTTGATGCACTCCGAGGGCACGGCCCTCCAGCGCAGTCACTTTTGCCATCTCGTAGGCAAACTTAGGATTGCGTGTCGCCCCGACGGCCATCGCCCGTGGGAACGTGGTGGATTGGTGCACTCGCATTCCGACGCCGTATTCGAAATCGCCGGCGATGAGCAAAGGAACGTCTGCAAGTTTTTGGAGCGTGTTGAGCTGCACGGCGTATTCGTACACGTCGCCGATAGAGAAGATAAAGCCGCCTAGCTTCAGTCTGGTTGCGAGGCGTTCAAGTTCCTGCCAGTGGTCGGAGTCCTTTGCGTAATACCTACCAAGTGTCCAGACAAACACCAGTTGGCCGACTTTTTCTTCGAGTGAGAGCTTTTGAAGTGTGGATTCAATCCAGGGAGTGGAGGTTGGCAGAGCCTTTGAGGCGGGTCTTGGCGATGTCCCGGCGCAGCCGGAGGCAAACACGAGCACAATAATGAATGCAATGGAAAGGACTTTCATTGGCTATTCTTAAAAAATGCCGGAGAAAACTACGAAACTAAAGGCGGAGAAACCAGCCTCTCGCTGGCCATCCGTCCATTTTTTTTTGCTCGCCCAAAAAGAAAATGGACAAAAAGAAAAAGGGCGTTTTGTCGAAATCAAACGCACGGTTCAAACCCTACCCACATCCCCGAAATTCCGCACCGCGCTGAGTTAGTTCAATAGGCGGGCGGAATTAATGTCCCGCGGTGGGACTCCTCCCGCAAACCATATGATTTCGACCCCACCCCACAGCCGCCATCGCCTTTGCTTTCGCTCAACCAAAGCAAAATGCTTGTCATGCCAGCGGATTTTAAGCGGGCATCCAGTAATTGGCTAAGTCCTGGATTCCCCGCCAGACCGATGGCGGGCGTCTTAAAATCCGACGGAATGGCAATTCTTGTTTGACTATTCCTTAAAAAAGGGCGGGGAAAACTACGAAAGTAAAGGCAAATGATACAATGAGAAAAGCTCAATGGTGGGAAAGAACAGACATCCAGGTGCTCGTCCGTCTGAGAATATCATCAATAACCTCTTCATCATTCCTTCGAGAGCTCTTCAGCACGTGGAACGAATGGTCCGCACCTTCGATGATGCACAATGTGGCAAGCTTGCCAAGTTTCTTGACCACCGGTTTCAACAACTTCATTTCAGCGAATTCATCTCTCGTTCCCTGCAAAAAAAGCATCGGCACGGTGACTTTCGCCAGATGTTCCGCACGTTCAATCGAGGGCTTACCGGGCGGGTGAAGAGGGAATCCGAAGAACACTATACCGCGCACTCCCGTTAACGGCTCTTCCGCCGCCGCATTCGAGGTCATTCTGCCGCCAAACGATTTCCCTCCCGCAAACAACGGGAGGTCCTTTCCCATCTTCACAGCGATTTCGACGGCTGAACGAACGGTTGCATAGATGACCGGTTTCGAGTCCGGCCGTTTGCTTCCCTGTTCCATGTAGGGAAACTGGTATCGGAACGTGGCGATGCCGTGTTCTGCGAGGCGGTGTGCGATGGCTTCGTTGAATTTCTGTTTCATTCCGGCTCCGGCGCCATGTGCGAACACGAGAAGCGCTTTGGCTTCTTCCGGCTGGATGAGGATCGCGCTGACCTTGCCGGAGGATTTGGAGGCGAGGAATGA
>CAYIBG010000088.1:5520-7858 GCA_964361365.1 uncultured Ignavibacteriaceae bacterium
AAATCGAAGCCAATCTCCTTATATTTGCAATCCATGGCGCGCACATCGCAATACGTCAAGGTCGGCAAGCGAACGGTTGAGCTTTCGAACCTGAAGAAAATACTCTGGCCCGACGACGATCTCCTCAAAGCCGAACTCATCGAGTACTACCTGAAACTCGCCCCGACAATTCTCTCCCATATCAAAGGTCGACCCCTTTCTGTTGTTCGTTTTCCGGATGGGGTCGGGGGCGAGATGTTTTTTCAGAAAAACAGGCCGGGCTGGGCTCCAGACTGGATGGACCACATCGAGCTCGGCGACAAGGAGAAAAACAAGAAAGTCGATTACATGATTGCGACAGAGGAAGCGTCGCTCGTCTTCCTCGCCAACCTCGCCTGTATCGAACTCCACCAGATGCATTCGCGATCTCCGAATTTTGAAAGACCGGATTATTTTGTGGTTGACCTTGATCCCCCCGAGAGTTTTCCGTTCTCCAAAATTGTCGGAATTGCATTCGATTTCAAAGACCACCTTGAGTCTTTCGGCTACCATCCGTTCGTGAAAACCACGGGCAAGAAAGGTTTGCACATCGTTTCGCCCATCGAGCCCAAATGGGGCTTCGATGAAGTCTTTGAGGCCGCAAAAGCGACCGCCCAGCCGTTTGTGGACAAGAACAAAACAACGACGACGCTGCACATCAAAAAAGAGTACCGCAAGGACAAGATGTTGATCGACATCTACCGCAACCGGACATTCCAGACGATCGTCTCGCCCTACAGCGTGCGTGGCAGCAAAGGTGCGCCGGTGTCGACGCCGTTAACATGGGAGGAACTCGAGAAACTCAAAAGCCCGGCAGAACTGAATTTGCGAACCGTCGCCGAGAGAGTGCTGAGCGAGGGCGACGCGTGGGAAACCATCGGCGCATACGCGACCGGGCTGCACACCGACCGGAAGGCAAAACGCCAAAAGCCTGTCGAGAAAGAAAAGGCTAAAGAGTCGCTCAAGTCGTACGACACGAAGCGAAGTTTCGTGAAAACACCGGAGCCAGGACCCAAGGCGGTTCCGGGGAAAGGGAACTCGTTCGTTGTGCACCGCCACCACGCGTCGCGGCTTCACTATGACCTGCGCCTGGAAAAAGACGGCACGCTGAAATCGTGGGCCGTTCCGAAAGGGCTTCCTCCCCGTCCCGGCATCAAGCGACTCGCCGTCCATGTGGAGGACCACCCGCTCGATTATTTGGCTTTCGAAGGGAAAATACCGAAAGGCGAGTACGGCGGTGGCGACGTGTGGGTCTTTGCGCTGGGAAAGTACCAGGTCACCAAAGAAAAGAAAGACGGGTTTTATTTTCGGCTGCAGAGTAAAGAAATGAACGCGGAGTATCGAACGTTTCCGACAGACGGCAAGAACTGGCTGCTCGAACGCCTGGACAACCCGCAGGTCGACTGGCTTAGAGATCCCGTAGAATACATGCTCTCCGAGAGCCGGGAACAGCCGCCGAAATCCGGCGACTACTTGTTCGAAGTGAAGTGGGATGGGATTCGTGCGATGGTCTCAGTGGACGAGGGCGTTGTGAAAATCCGCAGCAGGAATAACAAGGACATCACGAAGAGCTTCCCCGAGCTTCTCATTCCTGACAAGGCCTTCCGTGTTACAGGTGCGTTGTTTGACTGTGAAATTGTGTGCCTGGATGATTCAGGAAAGCCTGTATTTAAAGACGTCATCAACCGCATGCATCAAACCACGGATGGGGCGATTACGCGGGCACGTGCAAAGTTTCCGGCGATTTGTTATATTTTCGATTGTCTGTACCTTGACGGCCGTGCAATTGTGAATGAACCTCTCACGAGACGGCGTGCGTGGCTGAAAGATGTCGTGAGACCCGATACGCCGTATCGGGTGAGCGAGGTTGTTGACGAAGGCGACGAGCTCTTTGAGGCGGCAAAACAAATGGGGCTCGAAGGCATTATGGCCAAGGAGCGAAACAGCCTTTACTTCGTCGGGAAGCGAAGCGCTCAGTGGCTGAAGGTCAAGACTCGACAAACAGCCGATTGCCTGATCATAGGCTACACGAAAGGCAAGGGCGGGCGGGAGACGTCGTTTGGAGCGCTGCACATCGCGCAACAGGAGAACGGCAAGCTGCGATACGTCGGCAAAGTGGGCACCGGGTTCGACGACAGGATGTTGAAATCGATGTACCAGGAGCTGAAGAAGTTCCGTGAAATCAAGAAGCCAATCAAAGAAAAGACGCTCGACGACGTTGTAACGATTTGGATCGAGCCGAAGTTGTTTTGCGAAGTGCAATACGCTTCACTGACAAAAGACAAGATGTTTCGCGAGCCGGTGTTTCTAAGATTACGGC
>CAYIBG010000089.1:0-3470 GCA_964361365.1 uncultured Ignavibacteriaceae bacterium
ATGAAGAAAGGCGAGACGATTTGCAATATAGGCGTGGTAGGTCGAGAACCTTCGAACTAGTTGCAATGACAGGTTCAGATTCACTTGACATGGCCAATCCGATTGTCTATATTTTTGCATTGTCATAGCGCATTTTGACGACGGCTTTCCCCTCCGTTCGACTATTCTAGGTCGATTTCTATCTTGCCAACTAACAAATCCAATTAATGAGAGGCCCATCATGAATGCTCTTCTACGCTCTTGTCGAATTCTCACACTGATTCTTATTTTCGTTTGTCTCGGTCAGGCTCAAGTTCCACGGGTTATTTCGTATCAAGGCGTTCTGACGGACACCCTGGGAAAGCCGAAGTCTGACGGGAACTACAATTTCACGTTTCAGTTGTTTGGTTCGTCGACAGGAGGTTCTGCCCTGTGGACAGAAGCAAAATCGCTTGGTGTGAAGGGAGGCCTCTTCGTCACAATGCTGGGAGACCAGTCAGCATTCCCGGATTCTGTCCGGTTTGACAAAGCGTACTGGCTCGGCGTCCAGATAGGCAGTGAAGTCCTTTCGCCGCGCATACGGATCGGCGCCGTGGGGTATGCGTTCTACGCTCTCCGCGCTGACACGGCAAAGTTCGCATTTGGGTCAGTGGTAGGCACCAACTCCGTCATGACCGTGTCTATCCAGGATCTGGCAGTGACAACAGCCAAACTTGCCGACAACGCTGTGACGAGTTTAAAGATAGCCGACGGGACAATAACCGGAGTGGATATCAGCTCAAGTGCCGATCTCAACATTGCAACCCTGACGACGAGCGGCAATGCCGGCGTTGGGACGGCAACACCCGGAGCAGGCGTCAACACAAAGTTCGATGTTGTGGGGAGAACTTCCTTCCGGCCAATCAGCGGCAATACGAATAAGGCCCTCATCTTTGACGATCTCAGCGGCGCTCTGCGCATGTACAGTGATGCTCTCAGCGGCACTCCCGGAGACCTGATTCTTGGAACGTATCCGAACGGACACGCCAATCAGTTATTTCTTCAGCAAAGTACGGGTAACGTCGGTATCGGGACGGCAACACCACAGACCAGATTGGATGTTTCGGGAACGGTCAAAGCCACACTATTCCAGGGGGATGGAAGCCAATTGACAAACGTTGGAGCCGTGTCAATACTTGATAGTTCTGTGACGAGTTTAAAGATAGCCGACGGGACAATAACCGGAGCGGATATCAGCTCAAGTGCCGATCTCAACATCGCAACCCTGACGACGAGCGGCAATGCCGGTGTTGGGACAGCAACACCAGGAGCGGGCGTCAACACAAAGTTTGATGTTGTGGGGAGAACCTCCTTCCGGCCAATCAGCGGCAATACGAATAAAGCCCTCATCTTTGACGATCTCAGCGGTGCTCTGCGCATGTATACTGATGCCCTCAGCGGCACACCCGGAGATCTGATTCTTGGGACGTATCCGAACGGACACTTTAATCAATTATTTCTTCAGCAGAGTACGGGCAACGTCGGGATCGGGACGGCAACACCCGGAATCCTTGGCGCCAACCGGACTCTGACCGTTTCCGCAAACAATGCCGGGCAGTATGCGAATTTGGAAATTCAGGGCAATCAGACAGCCAATGCGGATTTTTCCGAGGTGGATTTCTATAACGGATCGTATCGCAGTGCTTACATCGCCATTGGCAGGAAGGATGCGGACAATTCTTCCGAGATGAAATTTGCGACCTCGAATGCGGGTACGCTCACGCAGGCCATGGTGATCAACAATCTCGGCAATGTCGGCGTTGGGACAGCAACACCCGGAGCGGGCGTCAACACGAAGTTTGATGTTGTGGGAAGAACCTCCTTCCGGCCAATCAGTGGCAATACGAATAAGGCCCTCATCTTTGACGATCTCAGCGGTGCTCTGCGCATGTATACTGACGCTCTCAGTGGCACACCCGGAGATCTGATTCTTGGGACGTATCCGAACGGACACACGAATCAACTAGTTCTTCAGCAGAGTACGGGCAGCGTCGGGATCGGGACGGCAACACCCGGAGCGGGCGTCAACACAAAGTTTGATGTTGTGGGGAGAACCTCCTTCCGGCCAATCAGCGGCAATACCAATAAGGCCCTCATCTTTGACGATCTCAGCGGTGCTCTGCGCATGTATACTGACGCTCTCAGTGGCACACCCGGAGATCTGATTCTTGGGACATATCCGAACGGACACTTTAATCAGTTATTTCTTCAGCAAAGCACGGGCAACGTTGGCATCGGGACGCAGGGACCGAACGCAAAATTGCAGATAGCTGGTGGCGCAATAATGCCCGAGGTCGGCAATTCTACGTCTGCCGGGATTTATTTCCCAACCAATCCGGGTGGAGGCGCTGGAGATGAGGCGTTCATAAGGTATTACGTAAGGATCGGTGAGGCGACCACGCTCGCAATAGGCATTAACAGTGATGCCGATGATCATATAGCTTTGATGCCAAGCGGCAACGTCGGCATCGGGACGACGAGTCCGGGAAACATCTTAACCGTTGTTCAAAATTCTTCCACCGACCCCATCGCTGATGCATGGACAATTTACAGTTCTCGTCGCTGGAAAACCAATGTAAGAACACTCGAAAGCGCACTCGAAAAAGTGCAAAGACTCCGGGGTGTCTCGTACGATTGGAAAGCGAATGGGAAGCATGACATCGGTCTTATTGCCGAGGAAGTTGGCGAGGTGGTTCCCGAAGTCGTGGCATACGAAGAGAATGGTAAAGATGCTAAATCAGTTGACTATGCGAGGCTGGTAGCATTGTTGATCGAAGGAATGAAAGAACAAAGGAAAGAAATTGAGGAATTGAAAATTATAGTGAAATCCTTGGTAAGCGATAAGCAGAAGGCGGCAAATACGTCGCTTGGCAAACTGCGATGACGGTGGAACCATGAAAAGGATAAGAATCAGTTTAACATTAGTGAGCATATTCTTGGGGTTGTTTCATGTTACATTTTCACAAACGCTCATGAAATTCTCTGCCATTGAGTCAACCGGTGGCTATACAACATATTCCGCCGGAGTCACAATTTGGGTGGTCGGTCAACCTCTCGCCGGAGGAGCATTTGGCCCGACTACGCGGTTAGGGAGTGGATTTTTGTCTGACACCTTTTTTAAAGGCCCCACAACCGATGTTGAAGAGGCTGACGCGACCTTGCCAGTCCGGTTTGAGCTCAGCCAAAACTACCCCAACCCGTTCAACCCGAGCACAACGATTGCTTACGAACTTCCAAAGCGGAGCATTGTTACGATTGCTGTTTTCAACATTCTCGGACAACTTGTTTCGACTCTGATAAACGAAGAGAGGGATGCAGGCAGACACAGGGTAGTATGGAACGGCAGAGCACAAGGAGGGATTCAGGTGGCCAGCGGAGTCTATTTTTATCGAATTTACGCCAGGTCTCTCGAAGATGTGACGGATTTCACCGCAACCAAGAAGCTTATTTTG
>CAYIBG010000089.1:3570-7833 GCA_964361365.1 uncultured Ignavibacteriaceae bacterium
ATTTCGGAAACGCTGGCAGGCTTGCTTCAAAAGCTGCAGTAAGTTGGTCCGAAGGAACTCTTTACCGCTTCAGCATTCTTTTTATCAACCACTGAACTCTTTTCCTGTCGCTCGACCGCAGCCTGAGACAGAGCTTGCACAATTCATTCAGTTTACCTCTGAGATTCATATCCCCGTCGTCTCCAAAGATACTTGCGACCGCTATATCGGTTGACCTGCAAATCGTTTCAAGCAGGTTGACCGATGGCCTGCCTTTTCCGCATTCCAATCGGGAGTAGTATTCGCGACTGATACCGAGGACTGCGGCGACTTCCTTCTGCGTGAGATGTCGGCTCTTGCGGTACATTTTGAGAGTGATGGCGAGCTGCATGATCGAATGTTTTCCTCAAAGAGCTGCAAAATGTGAACCCAAGGGTTGCATTCAAGAGCAAATGCAACCTATGAAGTTACAACTTTCCTCATGCGAAGAGTGGCATATTTGGGTTCATTCCTATATAAGTAATGTGGGTGAATAAATCAACATTGCCATGTGTTGAGTTTTGCATCATGCCTCACTGGTAAGGTCTCAAGCTGTGTCTCATCGATTCTGCTTCAAAAGTAGTTTGTGGAAGTTGGGCTCTCGTGGGAGAACTTCAGCGTATTACATTATGACAGTTTCCACAACGGTCCGCCGGTCTCTGTGAACAATTCCCGAGAAGGGAAACCGAAATTGCTCAACGTATTCAAAAACATTCCCGATCAGCTGCTCCGTCTTTTTATTCTCTTTGTTGTCCTCGTCGGAGGATTCCTCATGGTGCGGGCGATCGTTCCCCCTTCCGTGAGGGATGAACAAATCCACAAAGACTCCACCGTTGCAAAAGAGATGTCGAGGCCCGTTCGCTACGCAGGATCTGAAGAGTGTGCAGCATGCCACGCGGAGTATACGCTTAAACAGGGCGGTTATCATAAGAACCTTTCCTGCGGAACATGCCATGGGCCCGCAAAGGGGCATATGGATGATCCGACGGAGACAAAACCAACCCCTCCCCGGAAACGCGAGTTCTGCGCCCTGTGTCATGCATACAATTCTTCACGTCCGACCGGATTCCCTCAGATCAATGTCGTAGTTCACAATCCTTTGAAGCCGTGCGTGAATTGTCACAATCCGCACGACCCGAAGCCGTCGAGAGTCCCGCGGGAGTGCGAGGCCTGCCACGCGGAAATTGCACGGACGAAGGCCGTGTCGCCGCATGTTTTGCTGGAATGCACAACGTGTCACTCAGTTCCTCAGCAGCACAAGGTTGCGCCGCGCTCCGTGAAGGCCACAATTCCCGGTGAACGACAGTTCTGCGGCAAGTGCCACGGGACGGATTCAAAAGCACAAAACACGCCAAAAGTGGATCTGGCTACGCACGGTGAGAAGTACCTTTGCTGGCAATGTCACTACCCGCACATGCCGGAGATCGAGTAATATGAAACGCAGTTCGTTTATTCGGAAGTGTTTTGAGTACGCCGTCCAGGGAAGCATCCTCTCGAGGTTGTTTGTCAGCAAAGCCGCAGCGACGCCGGAGGGTTACAACGCGTCGAAGCACTACTACGGCATGGGAATTCAAGTTGACAAGTGCATCGGATGCGGCAGGTGCGTTGAGGCGTGCAAAGAAGAAAACGACGTCCCGCGTGTCCCCTTCTTTTTCCGGACCTGGGTTGAGCGCTACACCATCCGGAAGAAGGGGGAGGTATCCGTCCAGAATATCGACCGCGGGGAAGCCGTCGTCGAGTCGGTAACAGAAAAGGACATTCTCCGGAGCTTCTTCGTTCCGAAACTCTGCAACCAGTGCGATAATCCGCCGTGTGTTCAGGTGTGTCCGGTCGGAGCGACCTTCAAGACTGAGGACGGGGTCATTCTCGTCGATGAAGACCGCTGCATCGGCTGCCGCTATTGCATTCAGGCATGCCCGTACGGAGCCCGGTACCTTCATCCTGAAAAAGAGACGGCGGACAAATGCACCTTTTGCTACCATCGCATCACCAAAGGCTTGCTTCCCGCGTGCGTGGAAGTGTGCCCGACGCAGGCCCGGATTTTTGGCGACGTCCGAAGCAGTGCCAGCCCGCTTGCCAGGTTCAAGCGGATGAACAAAATGCATGTTCTGAAGCCGTTCCTTAACACAGAACCGAAAGTCTCCTACTCAGGTCTCGACGGGGAAGTACGATGAACGATCCGACCCTGGAAAGAATGTACGACCTTCTGAAGCAGGTGTCGGGGTACATCTACCCCAACGAGATCGAAGTCCATTGGGGGATCCTCATCGTTGTGTATCCATATTTGACGGGACTGGTTGCCGGCGCTTTCATTCTGGCGTCGCTGGTGAAGGTGTTTAATATCAAAGAGGTCCAGCCGACCTACCGGCTTTCCCTCCTTACCGCACTTGCCTTTCTTTTGGTTGCTCCTCTTCCACTGCTGCTGCATCTTGGGCACCCCGAGCGGTCATACGAGATCTTCTTAAATCCCAACTTCAGTTCGGCGATGGCGATGTTCGGGTTCGTCTACGCATGGTATCTGATGGTCGTCCTCCTTCTGGAAATCTGGTTCACGTACAGAAAGGATATGATCGTGTGGTCACAGCGTCAGGCTGGAGTTCTGAAGTGGTTCTATGCCGCCATTGCGCTCTTCTCCACGGACATCAGTGAGAAGGCGGTCGAATTTGACAAGAAGGCTGTTAAGGCGATCACGATCATAGGGATTCCATCTGCCTTCCTTCTCCACGGCTATGTAGGATTCATCTTTGGTTCCATCAAAGCGAACCCATGGTGGAGCAGCGTGCTTATGCCGATCGTGTTTCTCTTTTCCGCCATCGTATCCGGCATTGCGTTGGTCATTATTCTGTATATGGTACTGACGCCTCTTCGCGGGGAGAGGATTGACATCAAGTGTCTCGACACCATGGCCTCATTCCTGTTCTATGCCGTCATTGTCGACTTCTCGCTTGAGATGCTCGATTTCATTCACCGGCTTTACGAGAGTGAAGAATCGATTCGGATTCTTTCCGAACTGGTGACGGACCGCCTGTTCGTCAGTCTCGCCGTCATCCAAGTACTTCTCGGCATGCTCCTCCCGCTTGGCATCATGATCGGCATCCGACTGTTCGGGCTGGAAGAAGAGCTCCGAAAGCTGTTGTACTTCGTGTCGGTGATTCTCATTCAGTTGGGGATTTTTGCCACACGATGGAATGTGGTGATCGGCGGTCAGATGTTTTCAAAGAGTTTTCGAGGGTTGACGGCTTACAAAATGGACCTCACCGGTATTGAGGGCCTCCTGATGACGCTGGTGCTGCTCATCCTTCCCTTCCTGGTTCTTGCAACCCTCATTAAGCTCTTTCCGCCCTGGGATACAAAGGGAAAAGTCACGGCCGAAGACGCATGGTGATCACTCTCGTTGGAAACGATCCCAATCCGTTCCATCCTTCGACAGTGACCATAAATTAGAGTAGGGAGGTTGATATGAAACATCTGATAATACTCGAACTGATCCTTTTCTCTCTACCACTTATTTCCACTGCTCAATGGGTGCAGACGAACGGACCGTATGGAGGCTATGTTCAATGCTTTGCCGTCAATGGCACGAACATCTTTGCCGGGACTCAAAGCGGCGGCATCTTTCTTTCAACAAACAACGGCACAAGCTGGACTAAGGCTAGTACCGGTTTGCCGAATACGGTTATTAATTCTCTTGTTGTAAGCGGCACGAATCTCTTTGCTTCAACGTGGGACGGCGTCTATCTTTCCACCAACAACGGTACAAGCTGGGCTAAGACTAGTACCGGATTGCCGAATACGATTGTCTATTCTGTTGTCGTAAGCGGCACGAATCTCTTTGCCGCGACAGGGGGCGCCGGCGTTTATCTTTCCACCAACAGCGGCACAAGTTGGAGTGCGGTCGGTACCGGCTTGACAAGCATGTATGTCCTTGCTCTTGCCGTCTCTGGAACGAATCTCTTTGCAGGGACTAATGGCGGCATCTTTCTCTCCACCGACAACGGTGCAAGCTGGAGGGCGGCGAGTACCGGCCTGACGTACACGTATGTCTATATTCTTTCCGTCTCCGGAACAAATCTCTTTGCCGGAACCGATGGCGGCGTTTATCTTTCCACCAACAACGGCACAAGTTGGACTCTGGTGAGTACCGGCTTTTCGAATTCTCAGGTCCGCGCTCTTGCGGTCTCCGGAGCGAATCTCTTTGCCGGAGCCGGGCGCGGCGGGTTTCTTTCTACCAACAACGGCACGAGC
>CAYIBG010000090.1:0-7830 GCA_964361365.1 uncultured Ignavibacteriaceae bacterium
GCTTTGTGGGCGATGTGTTCCGCGCTCACTTCGAATTCCTTGATGAGCTCCCATGGCGCTCCGGATTCTCCAAAGCGGTCCTTGATGCCGATGGAACCCGTAATAACCGGCAGGTGATAGAGCTCCGGCGCTTCTGTGATAATCCGGCACACTCGGTCTGCCAACCCGCCAATCTGGTGCTCTTCAGCGGTTATCACAACGCCTGTTTCCCTCGCAGCCCGAATGACAGCGTTGGGGTCGAGAGGCTTCAGCGTGTGCATGTTGATGACGCGGGTTTCAAAATCGTATTCCTGTTTCAAAATGTAAGCCGCCCTCATGGCCTCGGGCACCATCGGCCCGCACGCGATGATCGAAAGCTGCTCATGCTCGTTTTCGTATTGTGAAGCGAGCTTCGTTTCGAACGCGTCGATAAATCTCGCTTGGTCACCGCGAAAACGTATGACGTTTGCTTCGCCAAACTTAAACGGTGTTTTATCGGTAGTCACAATCGGCGTCGCTTCCCTCGCAAACCGAATGAACTTTGGCCCGTTGATTCCGAAGAGCAAATGCTCGGTAGCCTTCCGTGTCTCGGCCATGTCGCAGGGAACAGAGACGTTCATGTTCGGCAGGCCGCAGACTTGAAACAAATCTTCGAGTGCCTGGTGCGTTGCACCATCCGGCCCGACAGACACCCCGCCATGCGCGCCGGCAATGAGCACATTGAGTTCACCGTAACATACTGTTGTTCGGATCTGGTCGAGGCACCTGCCGGCTGCAAAGGTCCCGTATGTTCCCAGGACAGGTATCTTTCCTTCACGGGCCAGCCCCGCCGCTACACAGACAGCACTCTGCTCCGCAATGCCGATACTGATCCACCGGTTCTTTCTCTCCGGATGCTTATCGTAGAAATCGCTGATCGTGATGGAGCCGGAAATATCCAAGCCAAGGCAAACGATTCGCTCATCGCCGCCGAGTTCCTGCAGGGCTTTCCCAAAACCTTTGCGTGTCGGCTGCATCTCCACACGCATCAATTCGTCAGTGTTCCACCAATAGTCTCTCGCAAAGCGGGGCATTTTGTGGCTCAGTTCCACTTCGACATGCCGCTGGTACGTTTTGGCAGATTCGAGCATTTCGTCAGCCGGTAACTTGTCGGCAAGCCCGAGTTGCGCCAGTCCTTTTTTCATTTCCTCGACGCTGGGCACTTTCCCATGCCATCCCGCCACGTCCTGCATGAAATCGACTCCTTTACCTTTCACCGTGTTGGCAATGATCACCACGGGTTTTCCTTTGAAGGCAATCGCCTGGTCAAACGCCTTGACGAGCGCCGCCATGTCGTGCCCGTCCGTTTCCAGCACTTCCCATCCGAAGCTTCGGTACTTGTCAGCGATCGGGTCGATGTCCATGACGTCTTTCACCCAGCCGTCGATCTGTAGGCGGTTCTTGTCGATAATCCCGATGAGGTTGTCCAGCTTGAAGTGGCCCGCCTCCATCACGGCTTCCCAGATTTGTCCTTCCTGCTGCTCGCCGTCGCCCATGAGGCAGAACACGCGTGCGTCGGATTTGTCGAGCCTTTGTGCGAGTGCTATGCCAACGGCAATGCTGAGTCCCTGGCCAAGCGAGCCAGTCGATGCTTCGACGCCAGGAAGTTTCAACCAGTGAGGATGTCCCTGAAATGGAGAACCGAGTTTTCTGAGTTTCACAACCTCTTTTACATCGTAGTAGCCGGCCATGCCAAGGCCAAGGTATAGGCTCGGAGCCTTGTGGCCAACGGACCAGATTATTCTATCGCGCCCCTTCCACTCCGGTTCTTCGGAATCGAGACGAGCGACATGCAAATACAAAGCGGCAGTGATGTCCATGATCGAGAGCGTTCCTCCCGCATGGCCCGACCCGGCGGCTGCGAGACTGATAAGGTCATAGCCGCGCATCAAGTTTGCGGCTTCGATAAGCTCCTGAATGGAATACTGTTTTCTGGTTCGCCCTGTGCGGGAATCAACGAGAGGCATGGTGAACTCCTTTGGCCTGGATAATGGTGGAATTGTCCACGCCTTGTCCAGCAAGTTATGTACCACCCAGCCTATTTGGGAATGCGATGGGACGACGTGGAAATGCCCTCAGAGAACATGAATTCTCAGTAGGATTTCCTAGTTTTGCGAAGGAATCTTACAGGTGGGAAAGACAAACCAAAAGCGAAAAGCACTTATGAAGGCCACATCTGATTCATCGATACGCAAACACCATGGCATAGATGATCAGCAGGACAATGCTAAACCCCAGAGCGAGGGCAGTCCAGCCAAACGCCTTCATGGTCTTGACGACAACAGGAGGATGTTCTTCAACGACAAGTTCCTGGAGCCTTCCACTCTTCAAAAGCTCTTCGTATTCACGCGGTTTGTCCTCTTTAAGCTCCTCCACCGATTGATATCCCGTGAAGATGACGGTATCCATGGGAAATTTCTCGGGGCGTAGATGTGTGTTAAAGAAATGAACGGTGAAAATAAACCCCACCGCGAGTAATGCCTCATCGCTGTGAATAATCGTTGTGACGTTGATAAACCAACCGGGAATAAGAAGAAACTGGGTGAAGAACTCAGGGAACCACAAGGTGAGCCCGCTTAAACCGATGACGGACACTCCCCAGAACACGGCAAAATAGTCGAACTTTTCCCAGTACGTCCACCGTCCATACTGCGGCCTCGGACCCTTGTGAAGAAACCATTTGACGGAGGCGATGAATTCCTGGAAGTCACGTTTCGTGAACAGCATGGTGTGTGGACCAAAAAGGAGCGCTTTCCACGTCCGAAATTCCTCTCTTTTCCTTCTGGTCAAGTCGTACACGTGAGCGAAAAAGATCCCGAACATGACCACCGCTGCAACGCGATGGATGTATCCGGCAGATTCGTATCCGCCAAAAAGGCGCGCCAGAAATCCCGCCCATTCTGTGTACGAGAACTTCAGCGTCATCCCCGTAAGCGCCAGGCTGATGAAACTCAGGATCATGAGCACGTGAAGGACGCGATTGAACCTCGAGAAGCGCTCCACCTTCGAATTCCGCGGGATCGGTGTGCTCTCCGACTTCTCGGCCGGTTGTATCGGTTCGGCTTTTGAGTCCTCAGGGTTCGGTGTGGCCATCTGCTTCGTTTGCTTTCTTTTTTTGCCTTCGGATTTCCAGGGCACGCGGAAGCCAGAGCAGCGTGTGAATTCCTCCGAAGACGAACGTGGTCAAGAGAAGACCCGTCATGCCCCAGAATGTCCAGAACAGCCAGGGATATTTTTCCGGGTCGTGGTGGGTCGCGTGCGTTAGGTAGCCCGCAAAGCGCCGGCTCGCGCCGGGATGACACTTCTGGCATGTGGGGACGACATTATCATGGCTCAAATGCGAACGAGCATCACTTACAGGGAGAATATCATGGGATCCGTGACAATCGTAGCACTTTGCCGTTTTCGTGTACCCCAGCTGGGAAACCTTGCCGTGGTAGGTGTCAAAATACGTTTCGGCGATCTTCTGATGACAGCGACCACATTTCGTCATGATGTCGAGCTTGAACCCCTCCACATCAGCGCGCCTGATCGTGTGAGCGGTGTGGCAGTCGTTGCACACGGGCAGGTCCTTCTCGCTTTTTCCCGCCATGGTGGCATGAATGCTCTGCATGAACTGCTCTTGTATGCCGTGATGACACCGTCCACACGTCGCCGGCACATTTTTCAGATTCACACTTGATGCAGGGTTGGTTCGAGGCAGGACCCCGTGAGCTGTGTGGCAGTCGGTGCAAGTCGCCGTCACCGTTAAACCGCTTTTCAGGAGGCCTTTTCCGTGAATGCTTTCTGTGTAGTGTTCGATAATGTCGTGCTGTGTTCCAGCGTAGCGCACGGCGGCTTTTTGTCCTTCCCGATGACACCGGGCGCAAAGATTGGGGATCCTCGTGGGAAAGGTCGCGGAATTCGGGTCAACTTTGCCTTTCACCGCGTGAGTTCCGTGACACTCTTTGCAGGTTGGTCCGTTCGGGTCATTGTTCATCACAAGCTGTCCATGCGTGCTCTTCTGGTACTGCTGGCCGACTTCTGCATGACACGTGGAACAATCCACCTTCTGCACGAGCGTTTCGCACGGACGACGTCGCGAGATGTTGACGCCCGAGTGGCACTGGCTACAGGAGGTCTTCAGATGTTTCGAAAATGCCAATTCTGCTGTGTTCACAGAGAGCGAATGGCCATCCTTCGACGATACAATGTCGGTCCGCTCGTGGCATCTGAGGCAGTCTTTGTCCGCCATTCCCTGCGTATAAAACACCTTGCGAATTTTATGCGGCTGATGGCAATCGATACACGCCGGCAGGATATTTGCTTCTTTTTCCCACATCTCCCCGCGAATCACTTTCAAGTGAACCGATTCAATCATCGCATGGCATTTTGTGCAAGTCGCCGCGATATTCTTTCTCGCAATCGACGAGCGTGAATCGGTATGCGGCAGAATGCGGTGGGGAGTGTGGCACGTTGCGCAATTTGGCGCCACCACAAGTCCTCTCCTGAGCAAACCTTCGCCGTGAATGCTCTCAGAATAGTTTTCGAGGATTTGGTGTTGTGGAATGTCCCGCTCACGCTGCACCCGCGTTCCTTCCTGGTGGCAGCGGCCGCAGATAAACGGCACTTTCAACGGCGCAACGGCGGAGGCTGCATCTTTGACGGATTTTATTTCGTGGTTGCCGTGGCAGGATTGACACCTCGGCGCCAGAACGTCGTTGCGAGCTACTGCTTTGCCGTGAAGACTCTCCGCATGGAGCTGCTGTTCCGCAGCGTGGCACGTCCCGCATTCGACCTTTTGTAACGGAGTTTCATGCGGCATTTCCTTGCCGGAGAGGTCGGCGTGACAAGTGACGCAGGTGAGACTGCCGTGCATGGACGAAGCGAACTTCGCTTCATCGACGAACAGCGAAACGGTTTTTGACCCGCGTGTGGCGGTCAACGATTTGTCCTGATGGCAGGTAAAACAATCGGAGTTCTCCTGTGCCTGAGCGAGGTGCGGCAATGACGCTAAGACAAAACCTAAGAAATACCGGGCCGCCCGGATGGGCAGAGCGAAAGGAGGCTGTTGAGGCCGGTCGTGATTGTCACTTGTGGTCACGACGTTCGTTTTTTGTTGAATTGGGATCGCTGGCCTTGTTCGTGTCTCCGCTTCCCACAACGATCATATCCCGCTCTTCCTCCTTTTTCCTGAGCTCCGCCAGCTCAAGTGGATGCTCCCCGGCCATTTCGGCTTCAGTCAACGTGCCTGTGAAAAAAGCCAGATTGATCGGATATGTATCGGGGTTGAAGATCACAAAGTAGAAATGCCACACGATGATAGAAAGCGTCGCCAGCCAGGCTTCGTAGAAGTGGATAAGCCGTGCAATATCGTAACCAAGCTTGGTAAACAAGCCGATAAACGTGTTATCAAACCACATGATGAAGCCCGTTACGGCCATGACAACTGTTCCCCACACCAGAGCCCAGTATTCGCTTTTCTCAATGTAGCTGAATCGCCCGAGAAGCGGTTTTGATTTTGAGAAACCAAAATTGAATTTCAGCATGGCGATCGCATCACTGGCATCCTGAATCTTTGGCAATAAATCCCGCACGAGTTCTTTTCCGCGCTCCGTGAACAGGACGTAATAGATGTGGTACATACTTGCCGCAACCATGACAACTCCCGCCGTCCGATGGATGAGACTCCGCAAGTCGAACACCTCATTGCTCACTTCGCGCATCCACCGCACCCACCAGGCGTCCGGATAACGAAGCATAAACCCTGTAACGACGAGTGCCGTGAAGCTGATGAGCAGCGAGCCATGCTGCAATCGCTCATTGAGTGCCATTCTCAGGTACAACCTGTGTCCGACGTGTTCTTCAGCAAGAAGCCCGCGGCGGACGAGTAACTTTCTCTTCGCCTTGCGAATGAAATCGGCTGTATTGTGTGCAAACATGCCGCCGACAACCGTGACGATGAGAATGACATAGATTGTGGAGATCCAGTACAGGCTTGGGTCATCTCGCTTTGCAACGGTGACATGGACGGAACCCATGGCAAAGCGCTCATTTGCTCCGCTGTGGCATTTCCCGCACGTAACGGCAAGATTCGTTGGAAAAATAGTGGACGTGGAATCCTTTGATGACTTGATGTTGTGCGACCCGTGGCAGCTTGCGCAATTCGCCACTTCGATCGACCCGCCTTTGATGGCAAGCCCGTGGTAACTGTCGCTGAACGTGCTGAATCTGTCTGAGGCGATGCCGTATTTTTGCGTCAGCCGGACTGAGCTGTGACAAGGTGAACAGACCTGCAAGGAAACGTTGCGAGTGGCGACAGGCGATTTCGGGTCTGTATGGCGCAGAATGTTGTGCTCGCCATGGCAGTCCGTGCAGACAGCCGATTCCGGATTCCCCTTTCCGGCGGCAACACCGTGAATGCTCTGTGCATATTCTTTTCCGATATCTTTATGGCAGGTTGAACAGGTTGCCGGGATATTCGTCTTGTTTGTCCTGGAAAGAGGGTCCGACCCTTTCCGCATTTCGTGGCTTCCATGACAATCCATGCAGTTGGCCACACGGGGATTCCCTTTCGCCAGTGCAGACCCGTGTACGCTGCCCTCATACGCAGCAATGAACCCTGCCGAAGGCGACATTTGAGCCCGCACGTCCGGATTGTCAAGATGGCACGACAGACACACGCGCTCCTGGGCGAGTTTGATCTGGACAGAATCCCGTCCCGGACGAATTTTCGTGATATCGTTCTGGTGGCATGCAAGACATGTCGGCGCGCCCTTCACACCTCCCGAAAAAGCTTTTCCATGTGAGGAGGCGACAAACTTTTCTTTTTCAGCTAAATGACAACCTCCGCAGGAAGACAACTGATTGGAGGAATGAAATTTCGAGTAGATAGATTTGGGTGAAATAATATCATGTTTGCCATGGCACTGTTTGCAGGAAATGTCCGGCGTCCCGTCCCTTCCGGTCGTTTTTGCCATCTGAGGATGGAATTTGTGCTTCTGTGGCGCGTCCCTGTGACACGTCAAACAGCTCAGCGGCTCGATTTTTTCCTTATGGGGAATATTGTTCATGTCGAAACCGGCGTGGCACGCGACACAAACAAGTTTGCCGTGGACGGAGCTGTTCAGAACTCTCTCGTCGGCAAAAAGAGAGATTTGTTTTCCGTTGCGCTCAGCCGTGAGAGACTGATCGCTGTGGCAGGTGAGACAATCAGACTTGGATTGCGCGAAGAGCGAAGGGGAGAAAAGGATAATTGACCACAGAAGACCGAACTTAAAGGATCGAGTAAGCAGGATACGAGAGATCGTCATTCTTTTCAGTGAGAATAAAACGGCAAAAATTTGCCGATTAAAGGGTTTAAATGCAAGCTTCCAGTTCACTCCCGGGAGCTATACCCGCACCTGATCGGCAATCGGACACGCCTTTTTGTGGAAACACCCCTGGCAGGATACTTCTAGATGCGGGAGCAAACCAAAGCAGCGCGGACAGCGTTCGATGAAGGGGTTCTGCACCACCAGACCGCACAGTGCGCACGCCCTCCGTTCGGATTCCAGCTTTTCGTGAAGTGTAAGTTCTTCCTGCATCCGCTCTCTCAATAGCTCACATGACGATATGCGATACGATTCCCGCAACGGCGAACGCCCCGACAAATGTGCCCATCCAGATGACCGTCCCTTCCTTGATTCCACGCTCTTTCATCATGACAATCAGCGAAGCGATGCAGGGAACGAACAACGTAATCGTGATGAGTGCAACAACAATTTGTAATGGCGTGAGCGACATATGATACAACCCCGCCGCCCCGAAATCCCTCCGCACCACTCCCATCAC
>CAYIBG010000091.1:0-7794 GCA_964361365.1 uncultured Ignavibacteriaceae bacterium
ATTCCTGAACAGCTCCTGGAAAGCGAATTGTTCGGGCATGTGAGAGGATCGTTCACGGGGGCGACAAAAGATCGCCAGGGGAGGTTCGAGATTGCAAATGGGGGAACTGTCTTTCTCGATGAGATTGCCGAGCTTTCACCGGCGATTCAGGCGAAGCTTCTCAGGGTGCTCCAGAGCAGGGAGTTTGAGCGGGTGGGCGAAAGCGTTACGCGCAAGGTGGACGTCCGCGTGATTGCAGCGACGAATAAGAACCTCGACGAGGCGTTGAAGGAGGGCGTTTTTCGTGAGGACCTGTTTTATCGCCTCAACGCGGTTCGGATCAAACTTCTGCCGCTCCGTGAAAGACCCGAAGATATTCCACTACTTATTGAACACTGTCTGGCGAAACTCTCGAATGGAAAGCTGCCCGCTCTCTCCGATGAAGCGCAGCGAATACTCCGCCAGCACCGATGGAACGGAAACGTGCGGGAACTGGAGAACGTGTTGGAACGGGCGACGTTGCTGGCGACGGAAGGGACGATTCAGTTGAATCATCTGCCCGAAGAACTCCGGGAGACGTCGGAACCGTCGTTGCTTGCCCTTTCGCTCGAGGAGATTGAAAAGACCCATATCCGTCGAGTGCTTCAGAACGCAAAGGATTATGAAGACGCGGCAAAGATCCTGGGTATTGATAGAGCAACACTCTGGAAAAAGAGAAAAAAATACAATCTGTGATGTTGCCGGACGTTGCTTTTCGCAACGCGGCGTAAGCTATTGACTTTCAGGATGTTCCAACAGAATCCTTCGTAGTAGTCTTCCCACGTTGTTATTTGCAACATGGCAACCGACGATGAGTCGGGATTGTGCTCATTACGAGCCGGGTTCGGTGTTCTTGCTCTCCACCATCCTGGCATCGTGTTTGCAAATTTTATAACAAAGTTCTTGCAGAATTGTTTAAAATTCTGGATTTTCTTTGCATTCAAAATAACGGTAAAGGACTTCCCATGGCAACAAAACTTTCCACGCTGAACAATCTCGAAATCGCAATTCTTGAACCCAAGGGATCTTTGATCGGGGGCGACGAGACAGATGAATTGAAAAGCAAGGCGAAAGACCTGATTGAACAGGGGAACAAGAAACTCGTTCTTGACCTCGGCGGTGTTACCTACATCAACAGCTCCGGTATCGGCGCGCTTGTGGGCATTCATTCGATGTACAAGAAAGCGAGCGGGCAGATAAAACTTTGCAACATGGCCAAGGGAGTGCAGAATGTGTTTGTCATTACGAAATTGACCAGCGTGTTCGATGTCGAAGAAGCCCGGGATGCCGCCATCAAGAGTTTCAAAAAGTAAATCATCAAATTCATTTTCTTAAGGAGAACAAGTTATGAAGCAGTCTGTTTTTACGACGATTGTTTTGGCTGCAGCCTTTGCTATCGCAGCGGTTATTTACTTTACGATTCTTCCCGAATTCATTGTGAAAGGGGGATACCTGGTTATCGCTTTGATTGCCCTGTTAATCATGTTGATCACGTTCATTTTTGAGCGCATTTTCTCCCTTGGCAAGGCGCAGGGCAAAGGAGCAATTACGACTTTTCTGAAGTCAGTCCAACAGGCCATCAATACCGGAGATACTGACGCCGCCATTGCAGCTTGCGACAAGCAACGAGGCTCCTGCGCAAACATTATTCGAACAGGTTTGGAGCGTTACAAGACCGTCGTAGAGGAAGGCGACGTGAAAGGTCAGAAAGCGATCATGGAAGATGTCAACCACGCCATCGAGGAGGCGACGATGCTTGAAGTTCCGCTGCTCGAGCGCAACCTTGTTGCGATGTCCACCATCGCCTCAATCTCAACAATGGTAGGGCTGCTTGGTACCGTTATCGGCATGATTCGGTCATTTGCTGCTTTGGGGGCCTCTGGTGCAACTGATGCACAACAACTATCGATCGGAATCTCTGAAGCATTAATCAACACAGCTGGAGGGATAGCAGCAGGAATTGGCGGAATTGTTGCCTACAATTTCTTTGTGACAAAGGTGGATAACTTCACATACATGATCGATGAAGCAAGTTACTCCATCGTGCAATCCCTCGTCACGCGAAAAGGAAAAAAGTAGCATCCAGAAGAGGATAAGCCAATGGCAAAACACAAAAAAGGACGAGTCGGGGTTAGGGTGGACATGACTGCCATGGTAGATGTCGGTTTTTTGTTGTTGACGTTTTTCATGCTGGCAACCACGTTTAAACCCCCCGAAGAGGTTCAAATCAATCTTCCGTCCTCTCATTCGGCGTTTAAGCTTCCCGGAAAAGATGTTATGATGATAACCGTGAGCAAGGAGGGAGGTATCTATATGGGCGTGGATACACAGGTGCTCAGAGAGAGGTTGTTTGGAAGAGAAAACATGTTGAAGGCTGGTATTCAAGTTGAGCGAGCTTCGTTGAATAACCTGATCATTCAAGCCCGTATTATGAACCCAAGACTAAGTGTTGTTGTGAAAGGAGATAAAGGAGCGCCGTTCGGACCCATCGAGGATGTTATGGACGTACTGCAAAAGACGAGGGTCACAAGGTTCAATCTCATCACTGATCTTGAAAATGATTAAGGGGGGAATAGAAGATGGCTGCTGTTGAAACTGGCCAACCGAGGGCCCACGGAAAAGGTCAAAAGAAACACAAGAAAAAACGGAGACTCGGTATTCGGATTGACATGACGCCCATGGTGGATGTCGCGTTCCTATTGCTTACGTTTTTCATACTGACCTCCTCGATGAAACAACCGCAAACGATGGAGTTGAACCTCCCTCCAGAGAAAGAAACCACGGTTGAAGTAGCCGAGTCGAATCTGCTCACCCTTCGGGTCAACAGAGACGGGATGATCTTCTGGAACATTGGAACGGAACTGCCTCAAAAGATCGAGTTTAAGGACCTTCGCAAAATGTTGTCGGAACGAAATGCATCCAATCCAAAATTGATAACCTTGTTGAAAGTCGACCGGGACGCGACCTATAACAATATGGTGGATGTCATGGACGAGCTTAACGTTGCCAACGTCACACGGTTCAGTCTTGCACCTTTGTTGGATACCGACAGAAACATTCTCAAGAAGGTAACTTCATAAGGAGGGATTTTGATCATGGCCGCAGAAGAGTTTATTATCCCGTTTAATGTTGACTACGGAGCGATCGAGCTCAAAAGAGTGTACCAGAAGTACACATGGAGATCGTTGGCTCTGGCCACAGTCGTTCAATTAGCTGGTGTCGGAACGTACTGGGGTTCCATTTGGCTGGCCGCGGAAGAAGAACCGACCCGCCTCGTGAGAATCCTGAAATACACCGACCTCGGACCGCCGCCCTCGCTTCAGAATCAACAAGCCGCTCCCAACGTGGCAATTTCTGCCCCGTCCGTGAAGCCGAGCATCGGAATTCCAGTTCCCGTACCGGACGCCGAAGTGAGCCCGGAACAAACGATTGCGACTCAACAGGAACTCAGCCAGGCCGTAAGCGAGGCCACGTCCGGCTCAACTTCGGGTGGAGACGTGGAAATCAGAATTGATGAAGAACCCCCGGACTTCGTCGCAGTTGAAAAGGAACCGGCGATCGTCAAACGCATCGAGCCAAAATATCCAGAGATAGCGCTGCGCGCTGGGCTTGAGGGAACAGTCTACGTGAAAATGTGGGTCGATAAGGAAGGGAAGGTGCGGAAGGTGGTTATCCTTAAGAGTGACGCTGAGATTTTCAATCAGCCAGCGCATGACGCGGCGATGCTATGGGTCTACACGCCTGCGCTGATGCAGAAGGGCCCGGTGTCCGTGTGGGTCGCCGTGCCGTTCAAGTTCAGGCTGTCGAACAAATAAGTCTGCCTGACAGAAGGCGCCAGCCCGGCTGTTTCCGATAGCCGGGCAAAATGGCGGGAATTGACAAACCCTACCCAATACATCATAACCGCGGTTTGCTCCCCTCTGCGATATAAACTTCACCGGACTGAGTACACGCTGAACAGCATGAAGAAAGCCCCATCAAACTCATCCGTTCAGAAATCCAGCCAAGAGTCGACTCTCCGACACAGGAAAGTCAAACCGATCGACATCTCGGTGATCTTGGGGTACACCCTCGCGGCAGTGATTTTCGCGTGTGGTGTGGTGGTGGTCTTGGGAATGGCAATTCCCGACTATTTCCCAAAGGAATCTCGAATGACTCTTGGAGCGGTGCTTCTCATATGGGGTATTTACCGGTTCGTTCTCACGAAGAGAAAGTCCCACACAGCCGAAGGCTCGGTCGAATGAAGTCCGCCGCAGTTTTTGTTATTCTTATCAGCATTTCCGTAGCCGCTTGCCGAAAACGGCCGGAGAAGCCGGAAGAAACCGCCACAAAAGGAAGCCTGGTGGTTTTTGTCGCCCAATCGTACGAAGATTTCATTCGACAGGAGGCAAATGCATATGTACGGTCATATACGGACGTCAGCATTTCGGTCAGCGGCACGTCAACGCGTGAGGCGATCGTCCATCTGTTGAATGACAGCGTGCAATGCATCTGCGTGGATCGGCCCTTGAATGACGAAGAGCGACAAGTTGCGGCGAAGGCAGAACTGATTGTCGCGGAAAACAAGATCGGCGAGGGAGCTCTTGCGCTTATCGTCCATGAGAGCAACCCGATGGAATTCATTGGTTTCCAGGATATCAAAGATATTCTCACGGGTTCAAAAAAAAGTTGGACCGCGCTCAAGGAATCACGTTGGGCAGGTGACATGAACCTCGTTCTTACTGGAAGAAATTCCGGGACGTACGAAATCCTGCTGAATCACTTTTTCAAAATCCAAAGTCCACTGACCGTGACAACGACCCTCGAGACTGAAAAGGAAGTTGTGGAATACACGCGAACCCATCCCCAAGCCCTTGGGATTGTGTCAATTGCGGCGGTGAGGAACGTTGCGGGGAAAACGAAGGTTCTTGCCGTTGAATCGGCAAATGTAATGGATGAACTGTTTGTGAGGCCGACACAACTAAATATTTACCGAGCTCTTTACCCGTTACATTATTCTTTGTATCTTTACACTTCCGGATCGTCAAGGGGCGTGGGTGCTGGGTTCAGCACGTTTGTTCGATCTATGCAGGGCCAGAAAATTGTGCAGGACGCGGGTTTTGTCCCGGTCGTCATCCCAAACCGAATAATCCAGATCAACACGGAGTGAATCTGTAATGCGAAGAACTCTATGGGCGATCGTAGTCGTCTGCGCGGGGAATCTGTCTCTCCAAGGTCAGCCACAGGTCGAGCAAGGAAAGGAATTCCTCAAGCAGAAAAAAATTGCCGAGGCGCTCGCTGTGCTTCGTCAAGCCACGCAGTTGTATCCGAGAAGTGCAGATTCTTGGTTGTTCCTGGCGAAGGCGCAGATTCAGGCTTCGATGCCAGATTCGGCAGAGGCGTCTGCTATGAAAGCCCAGTCGCTTGATGACGAGATCCCTGACACATACCTCATCATTTCCCAGGTCCAGTTGGCGAAAAAGCGGTCAAAAGAAGCGTATGACGCTGCGCGGGCGGGGATGAAAATCAAGAAAGACTATCCACCGTTACTCACTCAATTTGGATTTACACTCCTCGAGCTTGATTCTGCGGATGCGGCAGTTGTTGTGCTCACGAGAGCCAAGGAACTTGACCCGAAGAACGCCGGTGCGTTTGAAGGCCTGGGTGACGCGTATACGAAGCTTGGCGTGACAGCTTTCGCAGTAGAGCAATATGCGAAATCCGTGGAACTCGACTCACTCCAGCCCAAAGTGTTGTACAAACTTGCCAAGACCTACCTCAAAGAGCGAAAATACAACGATGCGGTCAAGGTGTATTCCATCCTCCTGGCATTGGACCCGAGTAATCCGAATGCACCTCTCGAGCTGGGGAGGATTTATTACCAGGCAAAACGATGGGCTGACGCCGCACGCACTCTCAAGGCTTTTGTCGAAAGACCGAATGTCTCCATCGATGTGTGGATGATGTATATGGAGTCTGCTCACAACAGCAGGCAGTATAAGGAAGCCGTCAAGGCCGCAAACGAAGTGCTCAAGAAAAATCCAAAGTCTGAAAAGGCGGTGCGCATTCTTGCACATTCTTACGTTGAAGAAAAAGAGTATTCAAAAGCGGTCGATACCTATACGCAGCTCCAAACCATGGACACGCTTAAACTTGACGACTACAAGAGGCTCGGAAGGGCGTACAGTGCGCTGAAACAGGATGAACAGACGATTCGAGTTCTTAAGGAAGCGGTCAAGCTCGACTCTATGAATGCAAGCCTTTACGGTGACGTCGGTGCCCTCCTGATGGGTCTCAAGAAGTTTGAGGAAGCCTCTGCGATGTTTGAAAAGCGCTTTTTGCTGGATTCAACGGCGGTGAGCGCCTACGTAAATTACGGCATGTGCATGATGGCCCTGGAGAACTATGATGAGGCGAGTGCAAAACTCAAAAGGGCAATTGAATTGAACCCGAAATACGAACCCGCCTACTACAACCTGGCGAGTGCGTACATGGGGAAACAGTCATACAAAGAAGCAAAAAGGGCTTTCGAAGATTACATCAAACTCACCGATAGCGTCGAAGTAAAGTACAAGAAAGAACGTGCGGCGGCATTCAAATTCATCGGTCTCGTGCACCTTGTGGACAAAAAGTATGAGGATGCCCTGAAAAGCCTGAAGAAATCGATTGAGCTGAACGGCGACGATGTTAATGCACATCTGTGGCTAGCCCAGACGCTGCACAGTATGCAAAAGAAGGAAGAGGCAATCAAAGAATACGAGAAAGTGTTAAAGATGGATAAGGATAACAAAGAAGCGAAAAAGGGCCTCGAGATGTTAAAAGGCCCTCAATAGAACTTTACCACCACAGATCCAACAAGCAAAGAGGCACGTATGAAACTGCGCAAAACCTTTCTGATTTTAACCATCGGTCTGTTCTTTGTGGCCTGCGACAAAAAAGTGAAGACCCCCGCCATTACAGAATGGACCCAGTATCAGGATCCGTTTTTTCGCGTCACTTTTTCCTATCCGAAAGGATGGCATCTTGTTGGTGAGCCTCACAAGGTTATCCTGTATTCCTCACAGGAATCGATGCAGAAGTTCTTTGACCCAACGTTCGAAGGCGCCATCGGGGCTCAGATCATCATTACGGGTGAAAGAGACTCTCTCTCGAACTTGAGCAAATATGTGGGGACCTTCGAGAGCGACAAGAAAGCAGAACATTTTGAGATCCAGGCAAAGAAAGAGCTCACTGTTGACGGCCTTCCGGCAAACGAGTTCCAATACAGCGGCCAGTTTGACCCGAAGACCAGATTGACGGCCCTCCGGACATTTATATTGAAAGACTCGACGATTTACTACGTGCATTATGGTGCTTATAACGAACTCTTTGAACCGTATAGAGTTGTGTATGATAGTGTCATCGCGTCGCTGGTGCTGCCGAAGCCTCGAGTTTTTGCCAAGAACGTGGATCCGTCACTCCCCGTGGCAGAAACGGACAGATTCTCAAATGAGGTTCTTGAGCTGACATACCCTGCCAACTTCAGTCCCTCGCTCAAACCCGCCGGTAAGGACATTCAGTTTTCGATGGAACTGAAGGGGTATCGCCAGGATTGCTTCGTGACGATCGATGTTCGTCCCGCCAAGGGTCTTACTTTGGAAAAGGTTATTGAGCAAAACACAAAAAACATGAAATCCACAGGAAAAGGGTCGACAACGATCGCCGAGGTAAAAGCTTCGTATGTCAATGAAACTCCCATCAAAAACATCGACCGGCGGACATATTTCGTTGTGAAGAACGATAAGTTTTACCGGGTGA
>CAYIBG010000092.1:0-7773 GCA_964361365.1 uncultured Ignavibacteriaceae bacterium
CTGAGCAAGGCGGGCACGCCGACCATGGGCGGTCTGATCGTGCTGGCTTCAGGTGTCATTCCGGTTCTTCTCTGGGCAGACATAAAGAATGCGTACATACTCCTCATTCTGTTTGTCACCGTGGCGCTTGGGGCAGTCGGATTCCTGGATGATTATCTGAAAGTCGTGAAGAAAAAGCCGAAAGGGCTCATCGGACGATACAAAATCGTGGGACAAGTGTTGGTAGGGCTGGTGGTGGGGGGCGTGATTTACTTCCATCCGGAATGGATTGACGCAGCGCTCTTACCGTTGAAATCCAAGACCACCGTTCCGTTTTTCAAGAGTCTCGAGGTCGATTTTGGCATTCTGTACATCCCGGTTGTGGTGTTCATTATTACCGCAACGTCAAATGCGGTAAACCTCACGGACGGCCTCGATGGCCTGGCCATCGGGACAGTCGGCATCGTTATCACGACCCTTGCAATCATGGCGTACGTCTCAGGCCATGTTGAACTCAGCCACTATCTTACGATTCCGTATTTGCGCGGCAGCGGCGAGCTCTCCATTTATTGCACGGCCCTTGGCGGAGCTGCCCTGGGTTTCCTTTGGTTTAACTCATACCCTGCGCAGGTGTTTATGGGCGATACCGGTTCGCTGGCTCTCGGCGGCGTCATTGGCGCCATGTGTGTTCTGATAAAAAAAGAACTTCTTCTGCCGACACTCGGCGGCATATTTCTCATGGAAACGCTCTCGGTCATCATTCAGAGAATGTATTTCAAATATACGAAACGAAAATACGGGGAAGGCCGGCGTGTCTTCAAGATGGCGCCAATCCATCATCATTTTGAGCTGCTCGGCTGGCCCGAGCCGAAAATTGTGACAAGGTTTTACATCCTGGCAATACTCCTGATGATACTCAGTTTGGCAACTTTCAAAGTCAGGTAGAAGACGCTAGCCAGAGATCTGAATGGATGTTGCAAAGCTCAGACATACGAAGGTGTCGATTATTGGAGCCGCCCGGAGCGGCGTTGCCGCTGCGAAGTTGCTCAAGTCGCAGGATGCAAACGTATTCGTCAGCGACAAAGAACCGGGCGAAAAGCTCCAGGGTTCGGAAAACCTTGCGTCGTTGGGAGTTGAGTATGAGCTTGGCGGGCATACCGACCGGGTGTTTGAATGTTCTTTGATGGTGATCAGCCCGGGAGTCCCCAGCAAGGCTCCCGTGGTTCTGGAAGCGGAAAAGCGCGGTATCAAGGTTGTGAGCGAGCTTGAAGCAGCAAGCTGGTTTTGCCGTTCGCCTATTGTCGCAGTCACGGGCAGCAACGGAAAAACGACGACGACAACATTGATCGGGAGGATGCTCGGCGATGCAAAGAAAAAACATGCTGTTGCGGGTAACATTGGTACGGCGTTCTCATCTGTCGTTCTGGAGCTGGCTGAGACAGATGTTACTGTTCTGGAAGTAAGCAGCTTTCAGCTGGATCACTGTGAAACGTTTCGGCCGGCTGTTTCGCTCATTTTGAACATCACGCCCGATCACATGGATCGTTACGAGAACTCCATGCAACTGTATAGCGCGTCGAAGGCAAGAGTCTTCATGAATCAAGGGATAAAAGATTACCTCGTGTACGGAGCGGATGATGAATGGACGGCAAAGACCGCAGCGTCATCTCGTTGCAGGAGGATTGCGTTCAGCGTGCAACAGAATCAGAAGGAAGGCGCCTTTGTAGATGGAGAGAAGCTGGTCACCGTGCTCAACGGTCAGCGAAGCGAGTTTATTCCGACGGACGAGATTTCGATCAGAGGCGTGCACAACCTGTACAATTCGATGGCGGCCACGCTTGCCGCGCAGCTTGTCGGTGTTGGCCCGGCCTCGATTCGGGCAACGTTGAGAAACTTCAAAGGTGTGGAACATCGACTGGAGTTCGTGCGGGAGGTGAACGGTGTGAAGTACATCAATGACTCCAAGGCCACGAATGTCGATTCCGTGTGGTACGCACTGCAGGCGTTCAACGAGCCCATCGTGCTTCTTCTGGGAGGCAGAGATAAAGGCAATGATTATTCAAAGTTGAGGGGGCCGGTCAAGAAGCATGTGAGATCAATTGTGGCAATCGGGGAATCAGCCGACAAGGTGGAGAAAGCTTTCAACGGAGAGGTGCCGGTCCAACGAGCGACATCCATGGATGAAGCAGTGACGATCGGGAAAAAACTTGCTCAAAAAGGAGACATCGTACTGTTGTCTCCGGCCTGCGCATCGTTTGACTGGTTTAAAAACTACGAACATCGCGGCAGGGCTTTCAAGGAACTCGTGAACAAGCTGTGAACAAAACGCAACGGAATCATATCGACCTCCCGCTGCTGACGGCCGTGCTTATTCTCATGGTTCTGAGTCTCGGCGTGGTGTACAGCGCTTCGTCCACATGGGCATTCGAGAAGTTCGGCGACAGCGACAAACTCCTGAATTCTCACGCCCTGAAGATTCTTCTCGGCATTGTGGCGCTATTTGTAGGCATGATGATCGATTATTCGAAATACAAGAAGCTAACAAAATTTGCGCTCATCGCAGCAATTATTCTCCTCGGCCTCACGCTTGCCCTCGGGGGTGAAGTCAAAGGCGCTGCGCGCTGGCTGAGGTTCGGCGGCTTCGGACTGCAACCTTCCGAGTTCGCAAAGTTCGCACTCCTGTTCCATTTGTGCGCACTCATCGCAGCGAAAGGCGAGACAGTCAAAGATTTCAAACGCGGTTTCGTACCAATGATGATCTGGATTGGCCTGGTTTCGTCGCTTGTCATGCTGCAGCCGAATTTCAGCGCTGGAGCCATGATTATTCTGCTGAGTTGCGTGATGCTGTTTGTGAGCCGCGCCCGCATGCTTCACTTGTTCGGCATCGTGCTGGCAGTGCTGCCCCTGGTGGGTTTGTACATGGTCAGCGCGCCATACCGGATGGAACGCATCCGGTCATTCCTGGCCGGCCACTCGTCAGGGACGTTCAGCTATCAGCTGTTGCAGGGGATCATCGGGTTCGGCAACGGAGGTATTTTTGGCGTCGGACCGGGCGAAAGCAGACAACGTGATTTCTTTCTTCCCGAATCATACGGCGACTTTGTGTTCTCGATCATTGGCGAGGAATACGGAATCGTCGGCACGATGTTCTTTCTCGCGCTTTTTCTCGTGATCATGCTGAGGGGATTTAAGATTGCGAAGTTTGCAAAGGATGATTTCTCGAGACTGCTCGCCATTGGCATCACAAGCACCATCACGATGTACGCCCTTGTCAATGCGGGGGTCACAATCGGGATTCTTCCGACAACAGGCCTGCCGATGCCTTTCGTGAGTTACGGCGGGTCATCGCTGCTGTTCTCTTCGTTTGCCGTCGGCGTGCTGCTCAACGTCTCAGCGCATACAGACCTGCATCCGCGGGCGCCCAGAATTCCCGAGACGGTAATAACTCCGGCGGACGAGTTCGCAGTAGGGAAAGTTTATTGAAAACGAATGTGTCGAAGGAACAACCGAGAATTCTTTTGGCGGGCGGCGGCACAGGCGGGCACCTGTTTCCCGCGCTGGCCATCGCGGAGGAAATCAAAAGGATTCAACCCAACGTTCAGGTCCGATTCGTCGGCACAAAGGGTAAGATTGAATCACGAGTGGTCCCTCAACAGGGGTATCCACTCGACATCATCTGGATCAGCGGTTTTCACAGAAGGTTGACAATTGAAAACTTCTTATTCCCGGTCAAAGTAATGGTTTCGTTGATGCAATCTTCGACGCTCATAAGGAGATTCAAACCGGACGTCATTGTCGGCACGGGAGGCTACGTTTGCGGACCAGTGCTCTACATCGGTTCAAAACTTGGCATACACACCGTTGTCCACGAGTCAAACAGCTATCCGGGAATAACAACCCGTATGCTTGCAAATCAGGCAACGAGAGTATTTACTGCTTTTGAAGCTACGAATCGATGGCTGAAGAGGGTAGACAATGTCGAGTTGGTTGGAACGCCGATCCGGAATCTTCGTGGAGCGTCCCGCAAGGCGGCGCTTTCATTCTTCGACCTCGAAGCCTCAAGGAAGACAATTCTCGTGGTCGGTGGAAGCCATGGCGCAACCTCCATGAACACAGCAGTGAAGTCAGTTTTGACAAATCCGAAGTGTAAAGGAATCCAGTTTCTTTGGCAAACTGGCGAGAAGGATTTCGAAGGCATATCGAAGCAGTTCGGCACGCAAAAGCACACACGGATCCAGCCATTTATCGACCGGATGGACTATGCATACGCCGCCGCCGACGTTGTAGTATCCAGGGCGGGTGCGACAACCATTGCGGAAATCACCGCGCTCGGCAAACCCGCAATCCTGGTGCCGTATCCGCACGCGGCAGCCGATCATCAGACTCAGAACGCTTTCACACTTGTCGATGCGGGAGCCGCAATAATGATACCGGACAAAGACGTTGCTTCGCATCTCGCCGAGAGCCTCTTTTTGTTGTTGAAAGATGAACAAAAACGAAAACGGATGGCTCAGGCAAGTCGTGCCCTCGGAAAGCGTGAGGCGGGCACAATCATTGCCCGGAAAATCCTTGACCTCGTGAGGAACTGATTCACCATGCAGAAAGTGTTTAAATATAAACTCGATTTTTACTACCAGCAGACATTGATCGCGCTGGTGACGCTCATCGTGTATGCCGGGATCAAAGGATCCTTCATCGAAGACCATTTTTCCTTTGTGTTCAAAGATCCGATTGTGTACATCATCATCTTCTACTTCTTTGTCTATCTCATCGTGCTTATCCTGAACCTGATCCGTGACCGCAAGTTGGTCGTCTCGGACGAAGAAATGATTCTTCATCACAAGTACGGAGAACGGAAAATCCGATTCTCCGATATCGAATGGATGCATATCGGCAGGGAACGGCTCGTACAGACAGCAGGAAGATTTCAGCTGATTGTGTTTAAACTGAAAAACCGGCGCAGATTATTCAGAATCCGCGTGGGCAGGTATGAGCACAACCGCGACTTGGTTTCAGAGATGGAAAAAATCGCAGAGCGCGTGCCAAAAGGAAGGCGGCGGGCGTTCAGTCTCCGCCGGAGGAGAACAGTCTGACGTGTTCTCTTCAATCAAGAAAATACATTTCGTAGGCGTCGGGGGCATCGGGATGAGCGGCATTGCCGAAATCCTGCTCGACCAGGGCTTCAAGGTGAGCGGGTCGGATAAATCGCTCAGTGAGGTTACCGACCGGCTTAAGAAACTGGGCGCAGAAATTTTTGAGGGCCACCAGGCTGAAAACCTGAAGCAGGATGTGGATGCCCTTGTGTATTCCTCCGCTGTCTCATTCGATAATCCAGAGCTCGTCGAAGCGCAACGACACAAGATCCCGGTCATTCGACGTGCGGAAATGCTGGCCGAGGTCATGCGTCTGAAATATGGCATCGGGATCGCCGGTACGCACGGAAAAACGACCACGACTTCGATGATCAGCCTGGTCTTAATGGAAGGCGGTCTCGACCCGACCGTAATCGTCGGCGGAAAACTCAGCGGACTTGGTGGGACCAACGCAAGACTTGGCCACGGCGAGTTCATTGTCGTCGAAGCGGATGAATTCGACCGTTCGTTCCTGTCCATCACACCGACGATCGCCGTGCTCACCACACTGGAAACGGACCATCTCGATTGCTACCGTGACCTCGAAGATATCAAGGGCGCATTCATCCAGTTCGCGTCGAAAGTGCCCTTTTATGGCTTCGTCGTTCTGTGTCTGGACGAGCCAGCACTGCTCGATATCATGCCGCAGCTGCACAAAAAGAAAATGATCACCTATGGGCTCAATCCGCAAGCTGATATCCAGGCTGTCGAAATCAAGCATAAAGACAACACATCGTCGTACACCCTCGTAAGGAATGGAAAAGACCTCGGAGCAATCACACTCCAGGTGCCCGGTAAACACAATGTGCAGAATTCACTGGCTGCCATTGCCGTTGCACTTGAGCTCGGAGTCGCTTTCCCAAAAATCAAATCAGGCATGGAGAAATTCACGGGCGTGTACCGGCGTTGGGAAAAAAAGGGAGAAGCCGGCGGCGTCACGCTCTACGATGATTACGCACACCATCCCACAGAATGCCGGGCCACTCTCTCGGGAGCAAAAGCAGGATGGCGCAGGAGAGTTGTGTGTGTCTTTCAACCGCATCTGTACTCGAGGACGAGAGACTTCTATGAAGAGTTCGGCAAATCGTTTCTTTTGTCGGATGTTCTTGTGGTCACCGACGTGTATCCGGCCCGGGAAGAGCCGATCCAGGGCGTTACTGGTGAGCTGATTGCAAACGCGGCCAAACAGTTCGGGCATAAAGACGTGCACTATGTTCCCGATAAGAAAAGCGTACCGGGTTTCTTGAAAAGAATCGTGAAAAGCGGCGACATCGTTATCACCATGGGAGCCGGAGATATCTGGAAATACGGCGAGGAATTCTTGAAACTGTACGAAAAGGGTTAATTCAGCCGAACAATGGTTTCATTGTCTGACATAAAGAATTTCTTTCGGGGTCACATTGCCATCAATGAACCTCTGGCGAAGTACACCTCGATGCGAGTCGGAGGACCCGCGGACTATTATCTCGAGCCCGCGGATAAAAAAGACCTTGTCGACATCATGAAATACTTACATGCCAATTCATTCCCGTACATGATACTTGGCCGGGGCAGCAATCTTCTGGTCAGCGATGATGGCTACCGCGGCGCGGCGATCAACCTCGAATCAGGTCTCTCAGGAGCCAGGGTGGAGGGCGACCTGGTGTATGTAGAGGCCGGGGTCATGATTCCGAAATTTGTCGATTTCTGCATACAAAACGCATTCTCCGGAGTCGAAATGCTGGCCGGAATTCCCGGGACGTTGGGCGGGGCCGTGGTGATGAACGCGGGCGCACATGGAGGCGAACTCTCAGACCACCTTGTCGACGTGGAAGTGCTTCGAAAAGGAGACGTTCAGCGCGTGAAAAAAGAAGATGCCGGCTTTGCATACCGGCGGTCCGGATTTGCGGGAGATGTGGTGCTCGGAGCCTCGTTCCGGCTTCCGAAAGGGAACAAGGAAGAGCTCACGAAACGGCGCAGAGAGTTCATCATGAAGCGCAATGAATCACAGCCGCTGGAGCTTCCGAACTCGGGAAGCATGTTTAAAAATCCGAAAAATAATTTCGCAGCAAGGGTGATTGAACAAGCAGGTCTCAAGGGAAAACGCATTGGGAATGCGCAGATTTCAGAAAAACACGCAAACTTTATGGTGAATCTTGGCGGCGCCAAAGCCTCGGAGATTCTCCAGCTGATCGAGCTTGCCCAGCGCACGATCTACCAGAATACCGGGATCATGCTCGAGCTCGAAGTGAAGCTTATTGGTTTCTCGCAAAACGTTGCAGAGAAAGTCGCATGACGGAAGGAAGAACCATACGGGCTTGGTTGTGGGCCTTGTTGGGATTGAGCGTGGGCCTGACCGCCTTTTCGAACTATTGGAAATCGAACCTCAGAGTGAAGGAAATCATCGTGGAGGGAACCCGGGTTGTCGAGAAGAACGAAATCACGCAAATCTCACAGGTGAAGAACGGAACATTACTCTACGACGTTGATTTGACGCAGGTGCAAAGGAATGTCTTAAGTCATTTGTACGTCAAGGAGGTGTCGGTCGAGCGCAACATCCCGTCGTCCATCAAAATTTCCGTTGTCGAAAGACACCCACTGACGCTCGTGAACGCGAACGAAATTCGATATCTGGATGAAGACGGTGTTGTCCTCCCTCATTCGATCTCGAAGGCGGTGTTTG
>CAYIBG010000093.1:0-7773 GCA_964361365.1 uncultured Ignavibacteriaceae bacterium
ACGAATCTCTTTGCCGGGACTTGGGGCGGCGGCGTCTTTCTTTCCACCAACAACGGCACAAGCTGGGCTGCGGTCAAAACCGGCCTGACGAACACTGATGTCTGGTCTCTTGCCGTCTCGGGCACGAATCTCTTTGCCGGGACTCAAAACGGCGGCGTCTTTCTTTCCACCAACAACGGCACAAGCTGGACTGCGGTCAATGCCGGCGTAGCGAACTTTCGCATCTATGCTCTTGCTGTCTTTGGCACGAATCTCTTTGCCGGGACTGATGGCGGCGGCGTTTGGCGGCGACCGTTATCGGAGATGATTACTTCTGTACGTCTCTCGTTGGGGGAACTTCCGGCACAGTTCAGCTTAGCGCAGAACTATCCGAATCCGTTCAATCCAGCGACGACTATTTCCTTTAGTCTTCCATCTCAATCGTTTTTATCACTGAAAGTATTTGATGCTTTGGGAAGAGAAGTGTCGATTCTTCTCTCCGAACAGTTGCATGCTGGAACGTACTCGCTGCAATGGAACGCCGGAGGTTTGCCAAGCGGTGTTTATTTCTGCCGGCTTGTGGCGAATGCCATCCTTTCGGGACAGGCTGGCTCATTCACGGAAACCAAGAAACTTGTTTTGCTCAGATAGTATCAAACGGCAAGTGCAAGTAACACGCCAAATCGCAAAGGCGCTGCGTTGTTTGGCGAAACGTTATACGGCAGTTGGATTTCGATAACACGAAAAGAAGAAAACGTGAACACTAAGACCATCGTTGTCTTGGGGGCTGGGGTCGGCGGACTTGTCGCCGCAAATGAGTTACGCCGTAAACTTCCAAGGCAACACAAGATAGTGCTTGTCGAGCGGAACGGCGACCACAGATTCGCACCGTCATTTCTCTGGCTTATGACGGGAGACCGCAAACCCGATGCAATCTCTCGACCAGTCAATCTTCTTGTTCGTTCAGGGATTGACTTGATACCCGGTGAGGTGACCGAGATGGATCTCGCCCATCAACGGGTAACGACATCACAAGGCGCTTTTGTCTTCGACTATCTCATTATTGCGCTCGGAGTCGAATTCGCTCCGGAATTCATTCCGGGTCTTGCAGAGAACGCACATTTCTTTTACACCTTCACCGACACGATGAGACTTCAGCAGGCGCTCTCCCGCTTTCAAGAGGGTAGTGTTGCTCTCGTCGTTTCCTCAGTTCCCTATAAATGCCCCGGCGCACCGCACGAGGCAGCCATGCTAATTTCCAACTTCTTCCGCAGGAAAGGAATCCGAGATAAGGTTGACATTCATCTCTACACGCCTGAGCCACAACCAATGCCGGTAGCTGGGCCAGAGCTTGGTGATGCTGTGAAGCAAATGCTTTCATCAAAGGGCATTCACTTTCATCCGCTTCACAAGCTCACATCAGTCAGCCTTAGCGAGATGGCCTTCGAAGGCAAGGACTCAGTTGCCTATAATTTGCTCATTGCTATCCCGCCGCACCGTGCACCGAGCATCGCTCGTCAAGCCGGTTTGGCGAATGAAGCAGGCTGGATACCCGTCGACCGCTTCACTCTCAGAACAAAGTACGACAACGTCTATGCAATCGGGGACATCACGGCGATCAGCATCCCCGGCCGATGGAAACCTGATGTCCCAATGATGTTGCCGAAGGCTGGAGTCTTCGCTCACGTGCAGGCTGAAATTGTCGCCGAGCGCATTGCTGACGAAATCGGCGGACGCACATCGAAAGCGGAGTTTTGCGGAACAGGCTATTGTATGTTGGAAGCAGGCGAGGGTCTTGCTGGATTTGCCTCTGGCGATTTCTTTGGCGAGCCGTCACCTAAGTTGGAATTGCGGAAACTTGGAAGAGCTTGGCATTTTGGCAAAGTGTTGTTTGAGAAATGGTGGCTTTTGCCGTTTGGCACAAAAAAAACTATTCTTCATTCCGCCCTCAAGGTCGGCAGCAAACTGCTTAAGGTCCCAGTGAGTGTGTAGTTCAGTCGCTAATATCGTTGTTATATCCATGCAAAGGTGTCTTCAATGAAAATCCTGATTCTTATCAATGACGCGCCCTATGGTACAGAAAAGGCTTACAACGCACTGAGACTTGCAATGGTTCTTCAGAAAGACCATCCTGACGTGCAAATCAATGTATTTTTAATGGCAGATGCTGTCGGCTGTGCTCTTCCAAACCAGAACACACCACAAGGCTACTACAACATCGAACGAATGCTCAAGTCCGTCCTTGCCAAAGGGGGCAAAGTTAAGGTCTGCGGCACATGCATGGAAGCACGAGGCATTCGCAATGTCCAGCTTGCCCCATTGGGGCTTGCCGAAGGAGTCGAGATGAGCAATATGGCTGAACTGTCTCAATGGACTATTGAAGCTGATAAGGTGTTCACGTTTTAAAAAAAGGAAATTCCGACGCCGTATAACAACCAAAGCAATCTTTTTTTCCCACACTTCGTTGACGTGACGCACGATTACAAAAGGAGAGCCACCGAATGAATTTACAATTCTTGAGACTCACGATTACGAAAAAGGTGATGCTGCCGTTCTTGCTCGTGCTCGCCCTGATGGCGGCCCTGTCGGCAGTATGCCTCGTGAGTTATGAAACAGCCGGTAAGAGTATTGCTCTACTGCAGGAGGAGTCGCGACAGCAAGCTGCGATGAGCAACCTGCATTTCAGCCTGTCCTCGCTTCTCATGGCGGTGAACGACTACATCATTACGGGAAATCAGAAGTATAACAACGAGTACGAGGGCTTTAAGCGAGAGTTGGATGAGCGGATCATCAACCTCAGAGAACTAGAATTGAGCGTTGACGAGAGAGCGCAGACAGAGTCCATTCGGGCAAATGTTAACAAAATCAATGAGCTTGCCGAAAAGATACTTCAACTTCGCATCGCGCAAGCAAACGTCGTCGCTGGAAGGATGATGGAAGAAATGGATTATCGATACGGCGATAGCACGTATGGAGAAGTCTCGCGAATGTTGGAGGTGAATGTGAACGAGGTGAAGGCTGCCGGCGTGGCGGTGGAAAGTCAGCGTCGCATTGGCTTCACACTGATCGTCGGTTCATCCGGGCTGGCGATTCTGATTGCTGTGGCGGTGGGTTGGCTGACGGTGAAGCATATTTCGAGGCCGGTGGTTGACCTTGTGAAGATGGCGGAGCGCATATCGTCGCGAGACTTCTCGACAAAACTAAAGCCATTGGCGATGGACGAAATCGGAATGCTTACGGTGGCGTTTAACGCTATGGCGGATGAAATCAACAGGCGGTACGAAGAACTCGAGAATTTCGCGTATATCGTCGCTCACGACTTGAAAAATCCCGTCGTTGGAATTCAAGGCATCAGTGAGATTCTCGCGACAGATTATGCTCCCAGGCTTGACGCCTCCGCAAAGGAAAACCTCGATCTCATCATCAATTCGACGAAACATATGGCGAGTCTCATTAACGATCTTCTGGAGTTTGCGCGGGCCGGCAAAGTTGAGTTTGAACGAGAGCCTGTGTCCATGGACAAGATGCTCGGCGAAATCAAGCGAGAATTGACATTGTTCGCAGGCGACAGAAAGGCAATCATCGAATTGACGGGCAATCTGCCGGCGATTCTTTGCGACCCTATTCGGTTTTCGCAAGTCTGGAAGAATCTCATCGGTAATGCCGTCAAGTACAACGATAAGCCGTCACCCCGCATTGAGATTGGCCTGGAAGCCGCCAAAGATCCGCAAAAGAGTTACCAGTTCTATGTCAAGGACGACGGCATAGGAATCGATGTGAGGCACTTTGAGACCATCTTCATGCCGTTTAAACGGGCCACAACCTCCAAAAAATATGAGGGAACAGGAATTGGGCTTGCCATCGTGAAGCGGGTCATCGATTTCCATGGCGGCAGGATTTGGTTGACCTCGAAACTTGGTGAGGGGACCGTTTTTCATTTTACCGTGCCAAAACCTCTGGCTGGTGCATAGCCATTTTGCTTCATGAAAAATGAGAGTCAATGTCGAGTCCATTAGACCCATCCTGAGCGCCTGCCCGCTAATCTGTATGGCGGGAAGCGAAGGGTCTGAAAGAAAAAGCCGACACCCATCCTGAACGCTAGTGAAGGATCTGAATATCAGATCCTTCGTCCCTAAAAAAACAGGACTCAGGATGGGAATTCATCAGATTCTTCGGTCGTGGCGCTTCGGCGCCACTCTCTCAGAATGGGTCTTTTAGTCCCATCCTGAGCGAGGCCGAAGGCCGAGAGAAGGATCTGAAGAAAAAGCCGACACCCATCCTGAGCGCCTGCCCGCCAATCTTAATGGCGGGAAGCGAAGGATCTGAATACCGCGGAGTATCAGATTCTTCGGTTGTCCTGGCGGGACTCTCTCAGAATGGGTCTACTATTGGGCTGTGGTGCTTTGGGCACCACTCCCTCAGAATTGGACTTCTAGCGTGAAGGATCTTTAAGCCCATGAAGAAACGTATTTTGGTTGTCGACGATGAAGAATTGATGCGGTCGGCAATTCGTGCCACGCTCCGTTCGTCAGGGTATGAAACTGACGAGTGCGCTGATGGAATGGAAGCCCTTGAAAGGATCAAGTCTCACATCCCAGATTTGATCGTCTGCGACGTCAACATGCCAAAAATGAACGGCTTCCAACTCATTCAGGAATTGAGAAAATCAAACGCATCGTCCACCATACCATTTGTTTTCCTCACAGGACAGGCGGACCCGGCAGACCTTCGGAAAGGTATGATGCTGGGCGCGGATGACTATATCACAAAGCCTTTCCAAACAGATGAGTTAATTCGAGCGGTGGAGCTTCGGCTGAAAAAACACCAGGATGTGCAAAACAAGATGGAAACGAAGCTTGAAGAGCTTCGCAAAAGCATCAGCCTCTCACTGCCGCACGAATTTCGCACCCCGCTGACGGGAATTCTCGGGTTTTCCGAAATCCTGAAAACGTCAGAAGGCCTCTCGCAAGAAGAGGCTTCGTATATCGGTACGCACATTTATGGATCGGCCAAAAGGCTTCAACGACTCCTCGAAAACATCCTGCTTATGACAGAGCTTGACATCCTTGCGACTGGTGTGGAGGGGCTGAAAAGAATTCGTCAATCTTCGGCCGCGGTTGGAATCGTGGTTTCGCAGGTCGTTGAGTCGATGGCGAATGAAGCCGGACGAAAAGACGACATGCGCATCTCAGTTCAGGATGCGAGAGTCAAAGTGTCGGGGGCTCATTTGTCAAAGGCAGTGGAAGAAATCGTGAGCAACGCTTTAAAATTCTCCTCGAAAGGGATGCTGATACAAGTGTCCGCATCCATCCAAGAAGGTTTTGCAGTGCTTGCCGTCGAAGACAAGGGCAAGGGCATGTCGGAGGAGCAAATTCAGAGAATTGGCGCCTATGTTCAGTTTGATCGCGGTCATCGCGAGCAGCAAGGTTCTGGACTTGGGTTGTCGCTCGTGAAAAAGATTGCTCAACTTTACGGCGGCTCGCTGTCTGTTGAAAGTTCGCCCTCATCAGGAACAAAAGTCACACTCAAGTTTCCCCTGGCTGAATGACCTTCCTGTTGCAGTCCCATCCTGAACGAGGCCGAAGTGAAGGATCTGAAGAAAAAGCCGACACCCATCCTGAACGCAGTGAAGGATCTGAATATCAGATCCTTCGTCCCTGGAAAACAGGACTCAGGATGGGAATTCATCAGATTCTTCGGTTGTGGCGCTTTCGGCGCCACTCCCTCAGAATGGGACTCCTATTTATTTGCGCTCCCCATCCTGAACCGCCAATCCCATCCTGAACGAAGTGGCTGCCCGCCTTCATTTTGGCGGGAAGGATCTGAATCTCAGAGTATCAGATTCTTCGGTCGTGGCGCTATGGGCGCCACTCTCTCAGAATGGCACTCTCATTTTATTTGCAGTCTCATCCTGAACGCCTGACCGCCAATCTGTATGGCGGGAAGTGAAGGATCTGAACCTCAGAGTGTCAGATTCTTCGATCGTCCTTGACGGGACTCCCTCAGAATGGGATGCTATTTCGGAGCTCCACCCAGTCCTTCGGAAGGTTTGCGTAGCAATCCTCAACCGCCTCAAATCTTTCGGTGTGCTCCACACGAAACGTCACTTTCACATCATCTCCGACGAACAATTTCGACAGTGTTTCCTCGGTGTTAGAAGATTTGTTCTCTCCATCTTTCCTTGACAAAGCAGCAAATCCTCCGCAGAAAAACAGTATCTAACCATTTCTCCTTTAAGATGTTACAGCCAACCTGTATGTAAATTACGTACAGCAAAATATAGCACTTTACCGCATTGACTTTCCCCCTCGATTAGTGTTTCTTTCATCAGTGGTTTTTTGGGGGCATTCTATTCCTCGGGGGCAGGGAAAATGCAACAAACCACGTCTTCCGTTTCAAAAAGGAATAGCTTTATCATCGGTCTCTTGTAAGGTTCTCCCACCGCAAAAATGAACGCAATTGAGGTTTCAATTTATGAACTGCGTTTAGCCCCTCTTTACTGAATGTGCGGAAAGGAGCAGTCTCGTGGATCAGATTAAGGTCCTTCTTGTCGAAGATAGTCAAGAACTTCTGAAGGCGTTGAAGGAGTACTTTCTCCGCAGCCACGGGTTTCCCGTCGTTGGATCGGCAGAGTCTGGGGTTTCGGCAATTCAGAAAGTTCGGGAGTTAAAGCCCGACCTGGTCTTCATGGATATTTCGATGCCCGGAATGAACGGTCTCGAAGCCACAAGGGAAATCAAAAGACTCTCGAATCCTCCGCGCGTGATCATGCTCACAACTCACGACGACCCGGAATACAAGAGAGCTTCAGCTGCCGCCGGTGCCGATGGGTTCATTAGTAAAACGGATCTCACAAAAGAAGCACCGCTTGCGATTAAGAGACTCTTTGGTGTAAAGCTTTAGCCGAAATGCTTTGAGGAAGTCCTCCAGGGGGCGGATGGCTGCCACATCGTCGTCATACAAGTCACGATTGAACCGAACGCTATCGAGTTTTAGGTTTATCTGAAGTGTGTCCGCACCTATTCCTGACGCCCATTAGATGAGCCGCCTTTTCCGTTCACTCCGGTAAAAGACAGAAGGTTCCGAGCCCCCCAGTCTGCCTTTCATCGGGAAGGATGGACGGCTCATCTGATTCTTGATTTTCGAGAGTGATTTCGTTATTTTCGAGTGAACAACATTTAGGCAAAAGGAATGAATGATCCGAAATCTATCGCTCTAACGCAGAAGATTGACTGGGCGGGAGAGCCAACGAATGTCAAGGTCATGTGGATGCTGGCATTTGCTGTTCTGACCGCTGTTGGAGCGCGTATTGAGATTCCGCATCAGCCCGTTCCTTATACTCTTCAGACTTTTTTCGTACTCCTTGCGGGCGCAACACTCGGAAGCAAAGGCGGGTTCTTCAGCATGTGCTTCTATCTCTTACTTGGCATTGCGGGATTGCCTGTATTTTCAGGAGCCGGGTTTGGGCTCGCCCGGATTCTTGGCCCGACGGGGGGGTATCTTCTCTCGTTTCCTCTCGCTGCGTGGGCGGTTGGTTCCCTCGTCCCATCGAGCGGCAAATTCATCTGGCAGGTGGCATCGATGTTCCTGGGCCTTTTAATTGTGTTTTCACTCGGAACGATTCAGCTCAACCTGGTGTACATCCACGACTGGAAAACGGCTTTGAACGCCGGGTTTTTGATATTCTCGTGGTGGGATGGCGTGAAGCTGCTTGGTGCGGCTGTGATCGCGTATCAATATCGTAAACACTTCGTGAACAGCTCGGCTTCGAGCTGATCCCCGTATAAATTTTTC
>CAYIBG010000094.1:0-7563 GCA_964361365.1 uncultured Ignavibacteriaceae bacterium
CAGTATCTCTCAAGCGTTGGCTTGTGGGGTGTGAGAGGGGAGCAGAGGGGTGTGTGCTTTTTTCGTCGAACGTCGGATTTCATGTAGAGTCAATTCGTGAGAAAGAAATTTGTTGGACTGAATCGATAGGGAACTTAGCATGGCAACAAAAGTAGCGGGGACATTCCAAATAAAATCCTGGGACGAGAAACCGGCCGAGGAATTTGGCGGAGGCATAAAGCTTACCCGCGCTCGCGTGAAACAGAGCTATGACGGAGATTTCAAGGAAGACGGCACAGTCGAATACCTGATGACGTACGGCGAAGGCGGAGCTGCGGCGTTCGTCGGTTTTGAACGAGTGGAAGGAAGTGTGGGAGGCAAATCCGGAAGTTTCATCTTTCAACATGGCGGCGTGTACGAAAATGATACAGCGAAAAGTAGCTTCTCGGTTGTGCCGGGTTCCGGAGCCGAAGGCATGAAGGGTTTGCGGGGAAATGGAAACTATGTCGCGGGGCACGCAGGGGCGACGTTCACATTCGAGTTTAACTTCGTCTGAGGAGACATCGTCACATGAGAAATTCAGGTTCACTTTTCGTCGGCCTCCTTCTGATAACGTTCGGGGCAATCTTTCTTCTCGACAACCTCGGCTACATAGATTCAGAATACGTGTTCGAGAATTTCTGGCCGCTTATCCTCGTCTTCATAGGGCTGAGCATGTTACTCCGAAGGCCCCGTCGATTCAAACAAGAGGATTTGGGTGGCGGCACGACAACAGGCGAGAAACGCATGTTTGAATCGAGTTCAGATTTTGTCTCTCGCTCTGCTGTTTTCGGGGAAGTGGATGCAAAGGTTTATTCGAAGAACTTTACGGGCGGTAACTGCTCTGTCGTGTTCGGCGACATCGAGATCGACCTCACCGAGGCCCAACTGGCTCCTGGAACTTCATCGCTGCGGTTGAACTGCGTGTTTGGCAGTGTGAAGGTGAAGGTACCAAAGGGAATGGAATTCTCCATGAATGCATCGCTCGTTGCGGGCGAGCTGCGCATCAACGACAACAAGCGGGGTGGAGTCTTCGAAAGCAGCCATTACAAGTCTGACGGCTATGACGCTGCCGACCGGAAGCTGATGATCCTCGCTTCCCAGGTGTTCGGGGACATTCGAGTTACTCAGAAATCGTAGCAATCCCATGGGGCGGGAGTCGCTGGTTCAGCATAAACGCAAGGCCAGAAAAATCGTAACGAAGCTCAAGAAGCTTTATCCGCAATCGAAAACCGCGCTTGAGCACGAAGATCCCCTGCAACTGCTCATCGCTACAATCCTCTCTGCACAGTGCACCGATGCACGCGTGAACATGGTAACACCGGGTTTGTTTGCCAAATACAAGTCCGCCGCAGACTTTGCCAGCGCCAATCAGGTCGAACTTGAGCAGGAGATTCGATCGACAGGGTTTTACAGGAATAAAACGAAGAACATCATCGGATGCTGCAAGCAATTGGTAGAAAACCACGGTGGTGTTGTGCCGAATTCAATGGAGGCCTTGCTTGAACTGCCAGGCGTAGGGAGGAAGACGGCAAATTGTGTTTTGGGAGGGGCTTTTGGAATCAACTCAGGCGTTGTCGTAGATACGCATGTGGAGCGGCTGTCTCAGCGGTTGGGAATGACCAAGCAGAAGACGGCGGAAAAGATCGAACAGGATCTGGCCAAAATCATTCCCACAGATGACTGGTATGACTTGTCCAACATGTTGATTGCGCACGGGAGGAAAGTCTGTAATGCGCGGAAGCCGAATTGTCCGGATTGTGGCCTGAATTCTTTGTGTCCTTCGGCGAAGAGGTTTACTGCGAGGTTTTGGAGGTAGGACGAGAGGCGAGTCGTACGGTAAGGACGTTCAGGTAAGGGCGTTCAATTGAACGCCCTTACCCTGTTCACACATAATAATCATCTTTGTGATTCGCCCGAACGTGGATGTTCCTCAACTGCATTCGCCGATCCGCCATTCTGCTTTGAAGAATCCAGCGCAAGTTTCTCGATACACTCCACACAGAAGGAAAGGACTTTGTAATCTCCAATCTGCCGCTCAACCAGGTTTTCCTTTTTGAGGCGCTGGCCGCACAGCGTGCAGCTCTCTGTTTCAAGTTCTTCCTGTGTTGGCGGCCGCCGCATCACGATGCCGAACCCATAGAGCACTGCGCCAAGCAGCAGAACCACGAAGCCGATCGTCAGGTAGGTGATCACAGAAGCAAATATACTGATTGTTGCTGGAATATCCTGATGTTCTCAATCGCATCTCAAGAAAGATTGAATACTTGCCTGGTCGATACAACAAGCAGCTTTTTCCTCCCCTTATTCTCAAGCGGAGGTGTCCTTAGAAGCAAGAACTCTGCGGACGGAGGGGTCGTTTTAACTCTACCACTCCGTCCGCCTCTCAATGAGAAATCGTGTTCGTCGGCGGACACCCCTCCTTTGTCCAAAGAGGGGAAAAAGCCATCCAAGAAATCTGCTTAGAACGATGAACAGCCATTCTTGATTTTTCCTCAAAATTCTCTAACTTGATCAAAATTACTTTCATTGAGGACTGAATGAGCTACCAGGATGCTCTGAACCTGATGCACGAACACACGCAAAGTGAAGCCTTGCGGAAGCACATGTATGCGGTCGAGGCGGCCATGCGCTTCTATGCAAAAAAATTCGGTGAAGAGGAGGAGTTGTGGGGAACTGTCGGCATTCTTCATGATTTCGATTACGAAAATTACCCAGGCGCTCCAGACCATCCCACCAAAGGCTCGGAAATCCTGAAAGAGAAGGGATATTCGGAGGAAATACGCCAAACCATACTCAGCCACGCCGACTACATGAATGTTCCTCGTGATTCGAAAATGGCAAAAACGCTTTACGCGTGCGATGAGCTCTGCGGTTTCATCATGGCCTGCTCTGTTATCAGACCGAACAAGATTGCAGACCTCGAAGTGTCCTCCGTGAAAAAGAAACTCAAGGACAAAGCGTTCGCCAAGAATGTGAGCAGGGAGGATATCGAGAGGGGCACGAACGATCTCGGAATTCCACTGGAGGAACATGTCAAGAACGTGATCGAAGCCATGCGCTCGGTTTCGTCTCGTCTCGGGTTGTAACCGTCTGCAAGGTCTCCGGGCAATTCATGGATTCCATCCCCCTCTCGCTTCAACTTCATACTTCTCTCCATGAAATCAAAAACACCGCATATCGCTGACGAAGTTGCGTTTTCACGAGACGAGTTTCGTCGCTATGGCCGACATCTCATCATGCCTGAGGTGGGTCTGGAAGGTCAGCGTAAGCTCAAAGGTTCAAGCGTACTCGTGGTTGGCGCGGGTGGGCTGGGGTCCCCGGTTGCGCTGTATTTGGCCGCCGCCGGTGTCGGGAGAATTGGGATAGCTGACTGTGACACCGTGGACTTGACAAACCTGCAGCGCCAGATTCTCCACAGTACAGAAAACCTCGGACAGCCCAAAACCGAATCGGCCGGTAATCGTCTACGACATCTTAATCCGGAGATCAAAATCGCTTTGCACAGAACGAAGCTTACGTCCGGGAATGCTCTTGACATACTGAAAGATTACAATGTGGTTGTCGACGGCACGGACAATTTTCCATCACGATATCTGATCAACGATGCGTGCGTGTTGCTGGGAAAGCCTAACGTGTACGGAAGCATATTCAGGTTCGAAGGACAGGTATCAGTGTTTGATGCTGAGAATGGCCCCTGTTATCGTTGTGTATATCCTGAGCCCCCTCCGCCTGGGCTGGTTCCAAGTTGTGCCGAAGGAGGTGTTCTTGGTGTCCTTCCTGGCATCATAGGCACTCTGCAGGCGAGTGAGGTCGTCAAGCTCCTACTTGGCATCGGTGAGCCTCTGACAGGCCGCATGCTTCTTTTTGACGCACTGAAAGTTGAATTTCGTGAACTGAAAATTCGAAAAGACCCGAAGTGCCCTGTGTGCGGAGAGAACCCGACGATCCGCGAACTCATTGATTACGATGCCTTTTGCGGTTACGACTCCAGGAACGCCGGAAAGAATGAGGCTGAAATCACGGTGGAGGAACTGAAGCGGCGACTCGATAAAGGAGATTATATTTTGTTACTCGATGTGCGTGAGCAAGTGGAATCCGAAATTGCAACCATCGGCGGCTTGCTGATACCGCTAAGGGATCTTCCGGGCCGGGTTCACGAGCTGGATTCCGCGCGTGAGATTGTAGCGTATTGCCATCACGGTGAACGAAGTGGGCGTGCGGTTGCCTTGTTGAAAGAACTGGGTTTCAAAAAAGCGAAGAATTTAGCGGGGGGGATAGATCAGTGGGCTTGCGTGGTTGACAAAACTCTTTCTCGTTACTGATAGCTCACATTCGTTTTACTTTTTTCGCGTCCACTCCCTTGATAGCACCCTTGCCTTTGTTCCATCCTTTGTGGCATTCGCCGCACACGCCTTCACCTTTCTTCACCAAATCAGCACAAGGACATTCCTCAGCTTCATAAAGGCACATGTTGCAGGCCGGTTTGATGCAGCAATCGTAAAACCCCGCTTTTTTTAGTTCCTCCTTGTACGCATCACGCTCCTGCCTGTTCATTTCCTCCAGAGGCTTTGCCGGGATCGGTTTCGCTGAGGGCTTCGATGCTGCTACAACTAAAGTAGAATCCGGCGAATTGGCGGCTTTAAGGGCGGGGTCGGGCTCTTGCTTTGCGCAACAGAGGATGAGCGCCGAAGAGAGCGTCAGTATGAGAAGTCTATGCATAGATGATTACTTGTGTGTCCGAGTGTTGAACAACATCGACTGAAATTAGTTCCTTATTAAGTGAAAGAAATTTTCACATTCAAGGCAAGATCAAAATGAACCTATCAGGAGATTTCCATTTAGTCATCAGAGGTCTAAACGGGGTGTTTCTTGATTCTCTATCCATATTCGGGTATCTTCAACCGCAATGATCCCGCAGTCAACCCTCACCAGGTTACAATCCATAGTCGGCAAAGACAATTATCTGGATTCGCCGGAGGATAAGATCGCCTATTCCTACGACGGGACGCCGCTTCTGAAGCATTTGCCGGACGCAATTCTCATCCCGCGGAGCAATGACCACATCTCGGAGATCATCAAACTCGCCAACCTTGAGAGTTTTGCAGTAATTGCGCGGGGATCCGGTTCTGGACTCAGCGGCGGAGCCATTCCGGTGGAAAACTCCGTTGTTCTCCTCATGAACCATTGGAACAAGATCCTGGAAATCGACGAAAGGAACCTGACCGCGTGGGTGCAGCCAGGAGTGATTACTGGCCAATTCCATGAGACGGTCGAGGCAAAGGGGTTGTTTTATCCACCGGACCCCGGAAGTGCCGCCATTTGCACGCTGGGTGGTAACGTGGCAGAGAATGCAGGAGGCTTGCGTGGGCTCAAATATGGCGTGACCAAGAACTACGTGCTGGGCATCGAGGTAGTTCTACCGACCGGAGACGTGATTCTGGTGGGGGGGAAATCGGTCAAGGATGTGGCCGGGTATAACCTGAAAGATTTTCTCGTAGGCTCCGAAGGAACGCTGGCCGTTTTCACGAGAATTCTCCTTCGGTTGATTCCGAAACCCGAATATTCAAAAACAATTCTGGCTTTCTACGAGACACTCGCTGCCTCTGCGGAAACAGTCTCAGATATCATCGCATCTAGGATTACGCCAGCAGCTCTCGAGTTTCTCGACCAAACAACGATCCAGTGCGTCGAAGATTACGCTCACCTTGGACTTCCGAGGAACATTGGCGCGCTCCTGCTCATCGAGGTCGACGGGAGGCAAAGCGTTGTCGAGGAAGATGTTGCCACCATAAAGACGATTTGCGAGCGCCATAAGGCCACGGAAGTGAAAATAGCCGCGAACGCAGCAGAGGCAACCAAACTGCGAAGTGCGCGTAAAGTCGCTTTTTCTGCGCTTGCCCGCATTCGGCCCACAACCATTCTGGAAGATGCAACGGTCCCCAGAAGCGAACTTGCTCCCATGCTCGAAAAAATCCAGACTATTACATCCAAATACAACCTCACCTTCGGGAATTTCGGTCATGCGGGAGACGGGAACCTCCATCCAACGTGTTTAACGGACGAGCGGGACAAGGACGAGATTCATCGTGCTGAGAAGGCTTTTGAAGAGATCTTCATGTCGGCAGTGAAACTCGGCGGCACGATCACAGGTGAACACGGGACAGGTCTCTCCAAAAAGAAGTTTCTTGAGAAGATTACTGAACCGGCTGCGCTTGAAATGATGAGAAGAATCAAACATACGCTGGACCCGAACAATGTTCTGAACCCGGGCAAGATTTTCAGTATGAAACCACGCTGTGAGGGTCCAATGCCTCGCGATCAGAATCAGATCAAAAAGTTTGTCGAGATGGGTGCTTATACGTGATGGATCGGGCGATGAGCGCCAAAACATTTTCCACTACCATTCATTCTAAACAATTTGGAGGGCGTATGAAGAGGTTTCCATATCTGATGATCCTGCTCCTTGTGCCGGTCATCGCGTTCGGTCAGGCAAGCAAGTCGTGTTGTGCAATTGCGTCATCGACAAAGGATTTCGCCATGCTCGCCAATGATCCGGCATTTGTAGCAACTCATCTCGATCCGCTCCCTTTCCATTACCAATCGAACACCGGAAAATGGATCACGTTTAAGACTTCCGACAGTATCGAGGGAAGAGGGTTCGAGGTAAAAGCATCGAAAGCGACAAACAATGTTGTATTCTTGTTTCATGAGTGGTGGGGACTCAACGATTACATCCAGCGCGAGGCAGAGAATCTGCAAAAAGAGCTTTCGAATGTCACCGTTATCGCACTCGATTTGTACGATAAAAAAGTTGCCGCGACACAGGCAGATGCTCAGAAGTATATGGGAGAGCTCAAGGAAGAACGCGCACGGTCCATCATCGACGGGGCGATAAAATATGTGGGCACGAAAGCACGCATCGGAACTATTGGATGGTGCCTGGGCGGCGGTTGGTCGATGCAGGCGACACTCGCGGCGGCAAAACAGGGAGTCGCTTGCGTGATGTATTACGGAATGCCCGAGAAAGACATGGAACGGATCAAGAGCCTCAACGCGCCGGTTCTTTTCGTGTTTGCGAGTCAGGACCAGTGGATCAACAAGAACGTCCTCGATGAATTTCAAAAAGGCATGTCGGATGCAAAAAAAATCCTGACGGTGAAATCGTATGACGCCGACCATGCATTTGCGAACCCGAGCAACCCGAAATTCAACAAAGAATTCGCCGACGATGCACACAAGCACGCGGTAGACTTTTTTAAGAGCCATTTGTTGAAATAGCGGCCAAAGACCTTGTCAAGGTTACCATGAATCTTTCAGCGTTCTTGACAAGGTTGGCGTGCCAAGAAGTGATCACGAGTCAACCTTGTCAAGGTCAAGATCTAATCGCGATAACCTTGACAAGGTCACAGGATGAGGACTAAACCTTGATTCCTCTCAGAGACATTAACCCAACCCGGACAGCTCCGCTCGTCAACGTTGCGATTATCGTGGTCAACGTGGCTGCTTTTCTGTACGAGGTTTCACTCGGCCAGCATCTCGAGC
>CAYIBG010000095.1:0-7558 GCA_964361365.1 uncultured Ignavibacteriaceae bacterium
CCACACATAACACTCTTGGAATGAGGACGTATTTGAAACTGAGGGTTCAGAAGGGTTGGAATCGTCTTATGATCAGGAGTCTCTTCTTTTCGCTCTTTCTCGCACTTTCCCCCATGGCGTTTGCTCAACTGGCTTCAGCTCAACTTGCCGAGGAGCAGGACTTCGTATTCGCATCGAGCCTATTCAAAGACGGCGTCTATCAGCTCGCGGCAGAGCAGTTTGCGAAATTCCTGAAAAAGTATCCGACCAGCCTCAAACTTGCAGATGCGGCATTTCTGAAATGCGAATGCTCGTTCCAATCCGGGCAGTATGCTGAGGCGGCCGCAGGGTTTAGCCGCTTTGTGAAAGAACATCCGAGTTCACCTCTGACAGCGGACGGTTTCTTCCGGATCGGCGAGTCCAACCTCAAACTCAAGCGCCCGAGTGAAGCCATTGCTGCGTTCAAAGTCGTAACTGATCGTTTCGGCGAAAGAGATCTGGCGGGAGAGGCGGCGTACTGGATTGGCGAGGCATACATCAAGAGCGATGACCAGAACAACGCCCTGAAGTACTATTCGCTCGCGTATGAGAATTACCCGAAGAACAAGCTTCGCGACTATGCACTCTACTCGATGGGCTGGACCTACCAGCACAAATCCGATTTTGCGAAGGGTGTTGAATTTTACCGACGACTCATCACGGAATTTCCGGAAAGCAAGCTCTCCGCATCCGCAAAAGTCCGGATTGGAGAGTGCCTCTTCTATTCGAAAGACTACAAGAACGCTATCGAAGAACTCTCAAAGATGAGGGCTTCAATCCTGGAGCCCGCAGAGCAAGGCGATGCCGACTATCTCATAGCGGAAGCTCACTATCAAATCGGCGAATACTCTGTTGCGCAATCGAAGTATCAAGCGTTCCTCTCGGCCCATCCCGACCATAAACTCGTCCGCGAGGTCCTTTATGCTCTTGGGTGGACGTTACTCAAACAGAAGGAGTACCAAAAAGCCGCGACGACATTCAACAAGCTTGTTGACGGGGCGGACGCTTTGGCTCATTCAGGGTTGTTCAGAAGAGGCACGGCCGAAAAACTTGCCGGGAACACCGCCGCTGCTTTGACGACGTTCGCGGATGTCGTTCAGCGTTCGCCGCAAGGCGAGTTTTCTGACAATGCGTTATATGAATCCGGCCTCATCTCTTTTGAGGGCAAAAAGACGATTGAAGCCAGGAACTATTTTCTCCGGGTAGTGGGGGAGCATTCGGCCAGCGATGTTTTCGCTGAGTCAGAATGGATGCTCGGCGAATGTTTTCTCGTTGAATCGAGCTTCAAAGATGCACACGGTTGGTTTTCAAAAGCCGCCGCTCACCCGAACGCATCGTTCGAGGTGAAAGTGAACGCCAGGTACCAGGCCGCCTGGTGTTTGTATAAAATGAAAGACTACACAGCGTCGGTGTCAGCCTTGAAATCGTTTGTCGGAGACTTTCCGAAACATCCCAACGCTGTGAAGGGACGGTTCTGGCTTGCTGAATCTGAATACCAACGCGGCAACTACAAGGAAGCTCAGGAAGCGTACAGGCCCCTCGTTGAAGAACCGGGAGAAAAACAAGAAGAAGCCATGTATGGAATGGGATGGTCCCACTTCAAGATGGGCCAATTTGACAAAGCAGTCGATTCGTTTGAAAAACTGGTTGCCTTGTTTCCAAAGGGCAAAATGGTTTTCGATGCGCGTCTTCGCCTTGCGGACGCCTATTTTTCACAGAAAGACTACAAGAAAGCGGTTTCAAGTTATCGAACCGTGATTCGGACATACCCGACGAACGAATCCGTCGATTACGCACACTACCAGCTTGCACAAGCCATGTTGAAACAGGGGAACAACGCGGAAGCCTACCAACAATTCTCGGAGTTGATCCGTGTGTTTCCGAAATCCAACCTGGCTGACGACGCCCAGTATGCCCTGGGGTGGATCAATTTTCAGAAGAAAGAGTACCTGGAGGCAGTCAAGGAGTTTCAGAAACTGGTGTCGGGTTTCCCAAATAGCGAGTTGCTTCCGAAGGGCCATTACAGCATGGGGGATTCGTATTACAACCTGGAGCAGTTCAAGGCCGCAGAAAAATCCTATCGTGAAGTGGTCCAGCAGTTTCCGAAGAGCAGCTATGTGGTGGACGCAGTAACGGGCATCCAGCATTGCCTTGTCGCACAGGGAAAATCCAGTCAGGCTGTTTCGGTGGTCGATGAATATGCAAAGGAAAACGCCAATTCGTCCGTCGGAGAAGAGCTTCTTTTGAAAAAGGCAGAACTCCTCTTTGTTGAAAAGAAATACCCCGAGGCGATGAAGGAGTATAAATCATTCACAGAAAAGTTTCCCTCCTCGCCCAACGTCGCGGCCGCATTCTATGGGCTTGGCAAAAGCCTGGAAGCGCAGGACGAACTCACAGGAGCGGCGCTTACTTTCGAGCAGGCCGCAGGAGCTCAGAAAGCGTCTCCGCAAATTGCTTCGGAATCCATGCTCAAAGCGATCCAGATTTACTCCAGGCTGAAGAAATACGATCGGGCGTTCGACCTCATGGGAAAATTTGAAAAAGATTTCAAGGACGCTGAAGTGGCTCCGGATGCGGCCTACCTGAAGGCTGTTCTGTTTTCCGAGAATGAAAACCACGAGGAAGCGAAACGTCAGTATGAATCGCTTGTGATGCGCCATCCTTCAAGCTTCGCAGCCGATAAAGGGCGGGTTGCGCTGGCAAGGATGTACCTGGCCGGGAAAAATGCTTCGGCTGCACGGGATCTCGCAGAAAAGGTTGCAAGTTCCCGGACGGATGAGTACGGGGCCGAGGCGCAATTCCTGACGGCGGAGGCGCTGGCTGCAAGTAGTCAATGGGAAGAAGCCGTCACGGCGTACCTGAGAGTTCGATACTTGTTTTCCTCGTACGATAAGTGGGTGGCGAAGTCGTATCTTGGGTTGGGCGCCTCCTACGAGGCGATGAATGACCTGCGCGAAGCCAAAAAGGCGTATCAGAATGTCCTGAGATATAAAGAACAACAGGATTCTGTTTCAGAAGCGCAGATTCGGTTGAAGAAACTGGAGCGGTCGTGATATCAAGAAGCGCATGGACACTGTTGTTGGCTTGCGTGTTATGCCTGGCGGTTCAGGCTCAACAGAAGACGGGTCGGGTAGAAAAGCAGCAGCCGGAATCAAGAAAAATTGACGTAGAACAAAAAACCGTTGCGGATCAATCCAACAGGCCATTGCCCAAGATCGATCTTCCGGAGTTTGTGATTACAGGAGTCTCTTCCATTGATTTGCCGAACGCTGAAAAGTTGTCGCCGGATGAGCCCAACGCTTCGCCTCGTCCAATTTCCGGATTGGCGGTCGAGAGAGATAGCCCGGCTGATCTGATGAAAGATGGGTTCCTGGGAACTCCGGATGACGGGCTCCGGATGGGCCTTCGGGGAAAAGTGAGTGCAAGCATCGCGACTTTCTCCGCTCCGACCGTTGGTCTTTCGTGGGGTAACTCTGACGCACAGGTCCGCTATTCATTCGAAGGAGGTTATCATCGAACGAAAGGTTTTGTTCCGAACACAGATCGATCAGAGAGTTCCGTTGGGGCTGCGGGAGGTTTCACCTTCCGTTCATCATTGGCCCCATTGGATCGGGCTGCGGTAGGTGCGGAAGCCGGCTACGCGAATAAATCCTACAAATGGTACGGTTCGGCTACACCTTCGAACACTCGAGACCATTCTCAGTTTGCTTTTCTGACTTCGCTTTCATCTTCCCAGGATTTGAATTCTCCTTACGATGCACAATTGAAGTTTGAACAGAATACCCTCACTGATACTTCGAGCCGGACGGCAGAAAACCGAATCGATTTCGGGCTGAGAGCTCTTTTTCCCGTCTCAACTGTTTCATTGAAACTCGACGTGAAAGCATCCATTGCCTCACTGAGCGGAGCCTCATCGTCGTCTCTGTCATTTATGGAATTTGGAGTCGGGATCGATCAAATTCAGTGGAATGAGTTTACTCTGGAAGGCTCCATCCGCCTGTATTCCGCACAAGGAATGGAAGCACAAAGTCTCTCCAAAGTTTATCCGGTTCTTCAACTTGGCTACCAAGTCGGGGAAGAACAGCGGATTTTTGCCTACTATAATCCCGGGGTTGAATTTAGGGCTTTTGGCTCTGAAATAGTGCGGAATCCGTATCTGTCAGCGGCCTCCGTTGTTCGACATTCCGACATTCGATTTGCAGGCGGGGTGGGCTGGGAGTCGCACTGGTCGCAATCGCTCCACACGAGGCTGAAAACAGAGTTTCAATCGGGATACGATGAGCCTCTCTACGCAGATTCTTCGGGGGTTGGCGTATGGAACCTTGCCTACGGCGGAAAGAGCTCCCGGTTCACTTTCAAGGCGGAATTGTTTGCAAACTTGTCGCCAATTGATTATTTTGGGTCAGCGCTGACGATCAATTCGACGAACAACTCGGCAACGCGGCAAGCCCTCCCGTATGTTCCCGAAGTGGAGGGCTCGTTTGTATACAATCGGGCTCTCAGTTCTGAACTGACGCTGTCTGCGGGGTTATCGTTTTTTCACACACGAGTGGACAACGCTTTCAACGGAAGGGATCTTGCCGGGTCGCTGATACTCGACGCCGGCGCTGAATACCGAATTCAAAGTCAGCTGAAGGTTTTTCTGGAGATACACAATCTGACGAGTCAGAGATATGAGCTGTGGAAGGGGTATCAGGCTATGCCTTTTACCGTGGCGCTGGGAGTTCACGTTCTTTGGTGAATCTATCACTCATACACTAACCCCACATACGAGGAGGGAATATCGATGCCCGATTTAAACCTGATGGATGAGGGCGGGTTCGAAGAATCGCAAACGCCTGCAGCCGCTCCCGCGCCCAGAAAAGCTGGAGGAGGCGGAGGCGGAATGATGAAAATCATTTTGATCGTTGTCGCAGTCGCAGTTGTTCTGGGAGGCATGTGGTTTGTCAACAACAAGGGCTGGGTGAAAATCCCTTTCTTGAAGAAGAAAGAGCCCGTCGTCGCACAGATCACGGAGGAAGAGTATCCCGAGCAAACCACCGAACAAATGCCCATGGATACGACCGACGTTTCGTTGCTCGAGACAACACCCGTGGAAGAACAGAAGAGCGCGGCACAGCCTGATATGAAAACAGAACAGCCGAAAGAGATGGCTGCCATGACATCCCCCAAGCTGACGGACATGAGCGGCAAATATACGATTCAGGTCTTCGCCTTACACGACAAGAAGAACGCTGAAGAAATTGTTTCCCGGCTCAACGATGGAGGGTATCCTGCGTACCTCGATGAGGCACAGATGAAGGATGCGATGTGGTATACCGTTCGGATCGGGAAATATCCTTCGCGCACGGATGCGAAAAAGGCAGTTGAGACATTTGCCCTCGAATTGCGCTCAAGCTACTTTATTGATCGCGTAAGGAGCAACTAGGAAGAGCCTGTTTCTTGGGGAAAGGAGGGAAGGCACATGGCGTTTGTTCCTGCCAGTAACCTCAGGCATCCATACGGCGCGAGGGAGCTGAAGCAAGTCTATCAAAAGAACCTCACGGCTGGCCTGTGTATTTCTGTTTTCTTCCAGCTGGCAATGGTTCTCGTCATGTGGAACCTGGTGGAAAGTCCCGGAGAGAACGTACGTGCCCGCACCGCCAGAATCTTCAAGTACGAGGAAGTGAAGCTGCCCGATGCGATGAATGATGCGTCGTTTGGCCTTTCGTTTCACCCTGTTTTGCCCGCGATTCCCGAAGCCCCCGCCAACCTTCGGCAAGTTCCAACCCGACCTACAACATCAGCAAAGCGTCCAATGGTCGCGCCCCAAAAACGCAGCGGGATTGGCCTCTACGACCTTGAGCCGAATGCCGGAGAGAAGATTCAGGCGGCCGAGGAGAAGAGGTTGAGCGAGGTTCCAGGAAATCCCGACGTTCCCGATGAGCGAACGGGATTCCCCGGCGGCGGAAACGGTTCAGGAAATCCTCGAGTGCGTGGAGGGACACCCCTTGCCTCTCTTTCTGGCGACTCGCCGGATGGTTTTGACCGGTCGGGCGTGGGAAGCTCAAGAAAAATCTCGGTCGGGGAGAGCGGAGTTGGGGAAATCGGCGATTCTGAGTCAGGAGATGGTGTAGGGTTTTCCGTGAGATGGTCTCAGGGAAGGCCGCGCCGTAAGGTCTCCGGATCCTTGCCGACATATCCGGCTGGGGTTAACGTAGAATCTTCGATTGTGTTGCTGGCGACGGTTGAGCCGGAAGGAAGTATCAGATCCGTTCAGCCCGCGCGGAAAGGCGAACGCCGTCTTGAGGAGGCTGCCATGAAGGAGGTGGCCTTTTGGAGATTTGAACCGCTCCCGAATTCCGTTCCCCAGTTGACCCAAACCTGCCAGATTACATTTCTGTTCAGGCTGCAGTAGACTTCCCGCCTCCAGACTTTTTTTCCGTCCTCAAATAGAAGTAGTAAAAGACTGTTTCACAGGCGGTGACCAGGAGAAGGGCTATCGCGTCGCGATTCAATTCTCTCTTTGCGATCCTTGAGAAGTCCGACTCTGCGGGTTTCTGATACCATTGTGAGACTGCATCTGCGTTCAGGAAGGGCGTTGTCACCATTGTCGAAATCGTCCAGCCAACCGAAAACACCAGGACGAAGAACGCGACGGCCAGAAAGCCATCACTCGACGATTCCTTCCGATACCTGAAAAAAGCATACACAGCGGCCGCGCCATGAGTCGCAAGAAGAAAGCCTGAGATCATCAATAGGCATCTTTCCCAAACAGCACTGCGCGCATCGTTTTCAGAATAATCTTGATGTCAAAAACGAGAGACCAGTTTTCGACATAATACACGTCGTATCGCGTGCGTTCCTCAATGGGAGCATTCCCCCGCAAGCCGTTGACCTGAGCCCACCCCGTCATCCCCGTTTTCACCCTGTGTCTATCCAGGTATTTTGGAATTTCTTTGAATTGTTCAACAAACACGGGCCGTTCGGGTCTTGGGCCCACAATGCTCATATCACCCTTGAGGACGTTGAACAGCTGCGGCAATTCGTCCAGACTCCAACGGCGCAAAAACCTCCCCAGCCGCGTTACCCTGGGGTCGTTCTTTTTTGCCCAAGTGGGTCCGGTCTTTTGCTCGGCATCGACTTCCATCGAACGGAACTTCCATACATGGAACGATTTGCCGTCGATTCCGACCCGTTCCTGTTTGAAAAAAACAGGACCCCAGGACTCGAGTTTCACGAGCGCGGCTATGATCAGCAACAAAGGACTGAGAAGGATCAATACAAAGCTGGCAAAACAAATATCAAAGGCTCTCTTGACAATGAGATTCCATGTTGTGAAAGGAACGTTCTTGATTTTGAGAAAAGGAATGCCTTCCAGTTCATGCACGCCAACGCTTGTGGACATGAGCTCCACCATGTCTGGCACCATCATCATCTCGGTGTTCAAGCCTTCACAATCCCGCACGAGCTCATAGAGTTTGGGATGATCCTTGTAATCCAGGGCGATCAGCATGATATCGACGTTGTTCACGCGGACATACTGCGGGACTTTTGAAAG
>CAYIBG010000096.1:0-7546 GCA_964361365.1 uncultured Ignavibacteriaceae bacterium
GTCCTCGGAGTGAAACAGGTCGATGATCCGCGACGTTTCGGCGTCGCTGAGACGACGGACGGCTTCATTTCGAGAGTTGTTGAAAAGCCCGAGAAACCCACTAGCAACCTCGCGATTATCGGACTCTACTATATCACGCAGCCCGAGGTGCTGGTCGATTGCCTGAGGGAAATCATAAAAGGAAACGCCAAAACGAAGGGCGAATTCCAGCTCACTGATGCCTTGCAGCTCATGATCGAGCGCGGACAAAAGTTCAAAACGTATAACGTGGATGGGTGGTACGATTGTGGGAAACCCGAGACACTTCTTTCCACGAACAGGCATTTGCTCGACCACAACTCGATGCCGCCCGTGCCGAAGGGAATTACGGTGCAATCGCCGGTGTTCATCTCGCCAGAAGCGAGCGTGAAAAATTCCGTGATTGGCCCTTATGCGACCATTGCAGCAGGAGCGACTGTCGAGAATGCCATCATCCGAAACTCGATTGTGAGCGAAGGGGCCACGGTGGTCAACGCCCTGCTCGAAGATTCCATCGTCGGGAGCAACGCCATCGTGCGCGGTAACTACAAGCGTATCAACATCGGCGATTCATCAGAGCTCGAATTTAACTAGCCTGTTTGAGAATCAGAAAACGAATTCAAGAGGAACACTATGAAGCATCTTTTCACCTCCGAGTCGGTTTCAGAAGGCCATCCGGATAAAGTCTGCGACCAGATTTCAGACGCTATTCTCGACGCGATTCTCGCACAGGATAAAACCGCCCGCGTGGCTTGCGAGAGTTTTGTCACAACCGGCCTCGCACTGGTCGGAGGAGAAATCACGACCGACGCGTACATCGAAGTGCAGGATGTCGTGCGTCAGGTTATTCGCGACATCGGGTACACGAAAGCGGGCACCGGGTTTGATTCGGAATCTTGCTCGATTCTCTCAGCAATCCACTCGCAGTCCCCTGATATTGCACGCGGGGTCGATACAGGCGGCGCCGGCGACCAGGGCATGATGTTCGGCTACGCCAGCATGGAAACCCCGGAGTACATGCCGATGGCGATTATGTATGCCCACAAGCTCGTCCATCGGCTTGCGGATATCCGCAAAAGGCAAAACGGGATGATGTCGTACTTGAGACCCGATGCGAAGTCGCAGGTTACAATCGAATACGAAGGTAAAAAGCCTCTGCGAGTCCACACAGTGGTTGTATCCACACAGCATGATCCAACGGCATCGCAGAAGCAGATCAAGGATGATGTGATCGAGAAGGTTGTGAAGCAGGTCATTCCTACCGAGATGCTGGATGCAAAGACGCGCTACTTTGTCAATCCAACCGGACGATTCGAAATTGGCGGCCCACACGGCGACACCGGATTGACGGGACGTAAAATCATCGTGGACACATACGGCGGGCGGGCACCACACGGCGGCGGTGCATTTTCCGGCAAGGATCCAACGAAAGTGGACCGGAGTGCAGCGTATGCCGCACGGCATGTTGCCAAGAATATTGTCGCAGCCGGATTGGCATCCGAATGCCAGATCCAGGTTTCGTACGCCATCGGAATCGCGGAACCGATTTCCATCATGGTTCAGACCTTTGGCACGGGAACGATACCCGACCACAAGATCGCCGACATGATCATGGATAAAGTGGATATGACTCCACGCGGAATCATCAAGCGACTCGACCTGCGCAGGCCCATCTACCGAAAAACTGCAGCGTATGGACATTTTGGACGAAGTGAAAAAGAGTTTACATGGGAAAAACTGGACCTCGTAAAAACGTTCCAGAGAGCTGCTCGCTGACTAGTTTGTTTTCCTTAAACCACCTTCAAACCTCTTAACTTAAGAACTGGATATTTTTTTCTATGGACGCAAAACCTGGAGTCTACAAAGTCAAGGATCTTTCACTTGCTAAAGCGGGTAAGCTGAGAATCGAATGGGCTGAATCGCGCATGCCGGTTCTCACGGCGCTTCGGGAGAAATACCGCAAGTCAAAACCCTTCAAGGGTTTCAAAATTGCTGGATGTCTGCATGTCACGAAAGAGACCGCTGTGCTCGTGAAAACTTTCGTCGAAGCCGGTGCAGAAGTGAGCTGGAGCGGATGCAACCCGCTTTCCACGCAGGATGACGTTGCTGCGGCGCTGGCCTCCGACGGAATCTCGATTTTTGCGTGGCACGGCATGAACGTTCAGGAGTTCTACTGGTGCATCGAAGAGTCCTTGAAATTCAAACCCAACCTCACGCTCGACGACGGCGCCGACCTGATTTTCACTGTTCATAACAAACACCCGGAGTTAATTCCTCATGTTATTGGAGGTACGGAGGAGACAACGACCGGCGTCCAACGGTTAAGAGCCATGGCCAAAGACGGCGCGTTGAAATATCCGGTTATCGCTGTGAACGACGCGGAGACCAAATGGGACTTTGACAACGTGTACGGAACGGGGCAGTCGACGCTCGATGGAATCCTTCGCTCCACGAGTGTGCTCATGGCGGGCAAGAATGTCGTGGTTGCCGGGTTCGGCCACTGCGGCCGTGGAGTCGCTATGCGGGCCAGGGGCCTGGGAGCCAATGTTATTGCCACGGAAATCAAAGCCACTGCGGCGCTCAAGGCTACACTCGAAGGTTTCCGGGTGATGACGATGGACGAGGCTGCCAAAATCGGCGATATCTTTATCACGGCCACCGGCGTGAAGGACGTGATCGTCGAACGGCATTTCAAGTCGATGCGCGACGGAGCCATCATCTGCAACACGGGCCACTATGATTGCGAGATCAATATCGGCGACCTCAACAAAGTGAAAAAGAGCATGCGCGAGGTCCGTGCCGACAACGAAGAATACACAATGAAAGACGGCCGACGAATCTATTTGCTTGCGAAAGGACGGCTTGTGAACCTTGCAGCGGCGGAGGGACATCCTTCGGAAGTTATGGATATGTCGTTCGCAAACCAGTTCATGTCGCAGCTCCGGCTTGCACAGTCGCGCAAGAACGGAAACCGATTGGAAAACAAGGTCTATGATATTTCCACAGAACAGGACCAGGAAATCGCGGGCGTCAAGCTCCGAACGATGGGATACAAGATCGACAGCCTGACGAAAGAGCAATTGAAGTACATCGACGATTATTCAGCAGGAACGTGACAACGCAGGGGGAACAATGAAACGACGAGAGTTTGTTGCAGCAACACTTGGGGGGATGGCATCCATCGTAGCCGGCGCTTCAGTGCAAGCGCAAGAGAAAGCCGTAACTGCATTCACGCTAGCCAATCTGCCGTACGCGTTCAATGCACTCGAACCCTACATCGACAAGATGACGATGGAGATCCATCACGGTAAACACCATGCTGCGTACGTGAACAACCTGAACAACGCCACAAAGGGAACCGAGACCAAATCTCTCGAGGACATACTTGCCAACGTCTCAAAGCTCTCTCCCACAATTCGCAACAATGGGGGCGGGCATTGGAACCACTCTGAATTCTGGAAATGGCTGACACCGGGTGGCGGTCAACCGACTGGAGAACTTGCCGCATCGATCACGCGTGACTTTGGCTCGTTCGACAAGTTCAAGGAACAGTTTGGCCAGGCAGCGACCGGGCGCTTCGGCTCGGGATGGGCATGGCTTGTCAAGCAGCATGACAAGCTCGTCATCGCCTCCACGCCGAATCAGGATAACCCGCTCATGGATATTGCCGACGTGAAAGGCATTCCCGTTCTCGGCCTCGACGTGTGGGAACACGCGTACTATCTGAAATACCAAAACCGCCGCGCAGACTACGTCCAGGCCTGGTGGAACGTGGTGAACTGGGATGAAGCAGGGAAGCGGTTCCTGAGTTCAAAATAGAATTCCAACATTTTTCAAAAGAGCAAAGGCATCTCGTGACCGGGATGCCTTTTTTGTTTATTTGGACTTCCGAAATCTCGAGGCACATCATTTGCGTAGGGACGCACGGCCGTGCGTCCCTACAACCTCCTCGGTAGGGGCGTTCAATTGAACGCCCCTACCCGGTTAAAATCGCTCCCCGCCCGGCGTTGACATCGACCGAAAAAATGAATAAGATTGTCCGCCGTACTCACCAACCGGAGACCACCATTTATGAGCCTCATGCGCAACGCGTTGCTCTGGGGGTCGCAGAGCAAACAACTTCAGGACACTCTCACCCGATTTAGTTTCTTTCAAAGCGCCGTGAAACGATTTATGCCTGGGGAAGACCTCGGCTCTGCCCTCGCCGCAGCGGAGGCTTCGCAGGCAGAAGGCCTCTCGTCGATCCTCACGCACCTCGGCGAGAATATCTCGTCGGAAGCTGAGGCCGATCTTGTCACACGACACTATGTGGAAGTGCTCGACCACATCAAAAAACGAAAACTGGACGCCAACATCTCCATCAAGCTCACACAGCTTGGACTGGACATTGACACTGACTTGGCTTTCAAAAAGCTGGAAGTTCTGATGAAGCGTGCTGCGAAGCAGAACAATTTCGTGTGGATTGACATGGAAGGCTCTCCGTATGTGGACCGAACTCTCGAGATTTACAAAAAGGCCAAAAAGGACCATAAGAACGTGGGAGTTTGCCTGCAAGCCTATTTGCACCGGACTGCAAAGGACCTCGAATCACTCTTGCCCCTTTCCCCCGCGATCCGCCTCGTAAAAGGAGCCTACAAGGAAGATCCTTCCATCGCCTTCCAGGGCAAAGCTGATGTCGACCGGAACTACATGGCACTCGTGCAGCAGATGCTGCAACATTGGAGGAAAAACAAGAACATTATCGGCATTGGCACACACGATGAAAACATCGTCCGTACTGTACAGGCTGCAAATGGTGCGAAGGAACGATGTGAATTCGAGATGCTCTACGGCATCAAAAGCGGATTGCAGCGCCAAATCGCCGGGCGGGGATACAAGATGCGTGTGCTCATTAGTTACGGCACACACTGGTTCCCGTGGTACATGCGGCGCCTGGCAGAGCGGCCGGCAAATGTGTGGTTTGTGATGAAAAACCTGGTGAACAGGTAGGTCTTGACAATGCGGCTGGTTTCAGTCTAAACAAGGGTCAGCCCGCGCCAATTCTGGACGTATTACATACTAGCACATAAGGAGTAACTTGACATGGAACCTTCAACTACAATCCAACTGCGTCATCAACTCGAAGCCATCAAGGAATTCGAGCGCAAGAACGCTCCGAGCAAAATGTCATACTATAGTTACTGGGTCGAGTTACTCGTTGGCATTATCATCCTCGGACGACTTATCGTAAATCCAATCAAAGATTCGGAGCCAGTCGTCGGAATCTCAATTATGGTAGGTTGGCTGGTTTTTGGTTTTGCACTCTTTCTGATTTGCCACGCGTTGTATCTCATTTTGCGGCGCAATCTCGATAAGCGATTTAGACTTCTCCTTGAAGCCGTTCTGTCCCCTCCACAACCATAAGTTGACTAGGGGAAAATAGTTGCGCTCTATGGCGCGGGCTATCCAGTCGCTCAAGCTTCTCACTATATAGATTTGTCACATCAAGAATCCCTTTCAATGAAGGGAGCCCCATGCTTAAGCTCCGAGTAGTGATTTCTTTCTCAGCTGCGCTTTTCATTCACAGTCTCTTGATTGGCCAAGATGCAAGATCGAATTCACTTGTGATTCCCGCAGTCATTACGAATCACTATGACAAGAGTCAGATCAAATCCCACGGCGTCGTCCGTGTGATGCCGGACGAGGAGAAAGTCCGGGTCGACGTTCGGGACGCGGGAAAGAACTCTGAATACGATATTGTCCTTCTCAACGAGGCTTCCGGAGACAGGAAAAAAGTCGGTTCATTCAAGACGGACGCAAAAGGTTCGGCCTCTGGAGAATTCTCTGCAAAGGATTTGCTCAAGTCGCACAATGCCCTTCTCGTCATGGACGGCCAAGATGTCGTCCAGTATGCACAGCTTCACGAAACGCATCACGGGTGCATCTGCAAACATAGCGGCGGGACTATTGTGACTCGGAAGCTGGACCAGGAGTGTTTTGAATGCCCGTGTGGAGTAAAATATGAAATTTGCTGTGGTGGCCCGAAGAAATGAGTGTAAATGAGTTGCGAACGGATGGGAGGCCCGTCCTGACCAGCGAGACTCCCGGAGGCTCACTCGAATAAGCTACGTGAGACTCCGGGAATCCTACCTGATTTAGTGCGATGAATTTGTTACAAAGGCCTCGTAGTCTTTTGCGGTGTTAATATTCATCAGAAGTTTTTTGTCGTAGAACGGAAGGTTCGGGGTAATCGGTATGATGGCAGCGTGAATCTTCTCCAGTAGAAAATCGACTTTCAGCAAACCCGCTTTGATATTCTCCTCGATTTGCTTCAACGTTTTCCGCGAATATACCGCGCACAACGGTTGCAGCTGGCCGTTCATGATCGGAATTTTGATATCGTCAAGCGATTCAAAATCGCAAATGTAATGAATCAGCCCGGGTGTGATGAAGGGCGTATCGCATCCGACCACAAAAATCGCCGGTGCATCGGTGTGGACCAGCGCTGAATGGATGCCTCCGAGCGGGCCGGAATGTTTTTCAACGTCGGGATACGTGGGAAGGCCGAGGAATTTGTACATCGGCCCCCGGTCGCTGATCACGACGACGCTCTCAAATACTTCGTTGAGCACCCCGGCAATCCTCTGAACGAAAGGGAGGCCTTTCATCAGGAGCAGAGCTTTGTCGACACCCATCCTGCTATTGGTACCGCCGGCAAGAATCACGCCGGTGATATTTCGCAGCTTTGTCATTTTCGCCTTTTTCGGCCAACGCTGACAACCTCGTCAATCCAACTCAACGCGGCCATCATGGAAGGCAAGCCAATCGTGGGCAAGCCAAGCAATGCAACGTGTTTCAGCTCGTTCTTTTGGAGACCGACAGCAAGCGCTTTTCGGACATGCGAGTGTACCGCACCTTCCAGCCTCGCGCCCACAGAAATACCGAGCTTGACCAGCGCCCGTTCCCGCGCAGTTAACGGCCCGGCCGCATGGACGGCATTCCCGAGAGTCTCGTAAGCCTCGGCGACGTCTTTGAACTCCTTCGTGAACTGCAGAAATCGTTTCGGAATTTTTGACATGGATCCTCCAGGCTTTGATTGCCTCAAATTAAACAGCGAAGCCGACATCCGCAAGTGCGACGCGGAATCCAACAGCCTTCCTTTTTCTTCTTCTTTGCTCCACCGGGGGGAACCGCCTGCGATGGCATCTTTAACTTCGGCATGGTGGGAATGACTCCCCCGTTTTTCCAAGAATCGAGAGAACGGCGGCCAGCGGACATTTCTTCGTTTGAATCTTTGCAGAAGTTCATGCATTATATTTCAAATGGTCAGGCAGGATCCGGAAATCGAAGAGGTCTCGCTCATCCGCAAAGCGAAGCAGGGAGATGAGCTGGCGTTTACGAGACTCGTGCACAATTATGAGGACATGGTGTACCGCTTTGCGTTGACGGTTTGTCGCGACAATTCAAAGGCCGAAGAAACCTACCACGATACGTTTGTCAACGTCTTTAAGAAGTTGAAGCAGTTTGACGGGAAAGCCAAGTTCAGCAC
>CAYIBG010000097.1:0-7544 GCA_964361365.1 uncultured Ignavibacteriaceae bacterium
TGCCCGCCTTTTTCACCCCGGGGGAACCTGCGCCTGATCCCTCCATCCTCGGTGGCGTAAATGAGGAGCAAATAAAGGCTCTTCAGGCCTATGTCTGGAACCTCGGTCGTCGTTCCCGGGCCGTAGCTTCGAAGTGAGGAATTGTGGTATCCGATAAATTGTTTAAACAAGTAACGAACCATCATATCAGTCATATAGGAGAGAATTCGAGATGAAAAGACTTATCGTTTCACTTTTGACCCTTGTGAGTTCGCTTCCACTCGTTGCAGGTGACGTCACCGGAAAAGTATCGTTTGAAGGAGCGGCTCCTGCTGCGACTCGATTGCGGATGGATGCAGACAAATTCTGTTCAATGACTCACAAAACTCCGGTCACCAGCGAAGAGGTGGTCGTGAACAAGAACGGGACATTGAAAAATGTTCTTATCTACGTCAAAGACGGGGTGGGAGGCAAGAAATCTGATGTGCCTAAAACACCCGTTATGTTCGATCAAAAAGGATGCGTGTACACTCCTCACGTTCTCGGAATTATGGCCGGCCAGGAGCTTCAGGTCAAGAATAGCGACAACACGCTCCATAACGTTCATGCCCTTCCAAAAGTGAATGACGGGTTCAACCAGGGCCAGCCTGTCCCCGGTATCATGAAAAAAATATTTGGGAAACCCGAGGCGCCATTCAAAGTAAAATGCGAAGTACATTCGTGGATGGGAGCCTATATTGGTGTATTTAACCACCCGTATTTTTCAGTGAGCGGAGATGACGGTTCGTTTACGATCAAAGGTCTTCCAGCCGGAGAGTATACACTCGAAGCCTGGCACGAGAAATACGGTGTACAGACCGGAAAAGCCAAGGTGGACGCAGCCGGCAAGGCTACGGTGAACTTTTCGTATAAAGCCGGTTAGAACATCCGAGCATAAGGAGTACGCAATTGGCACATCACGTCAATACCGTTGAGCATGTTGGAGAAGGGCACGGGCACGAGGAAGAATTGGGTTTTCTCCGCAAGTACGTGTTTTCCACTGACCACAAGGTTATTGGAATTCAATACGGCATCACGGCGCTGCTTTTTCTGTTTTTCGGCTTTACTCTCATGATGCTCATGCGCTGGCAACTCGCCCATCCGAACCATCCCATCCCGGCAACGTTTTTTATCGGACCGATAGCTGCGATCGGCCTCGTCATCATCGCGATCGGAAAGTTCAAGCCATCCTTGAGCATGCTTGTGGGTGTTCTCTTTATGGGCTTGTCCGGACTCGTCGCATTCCTGACGTCCGGTGATGTGCGGATGCCGGGCGGCGTCATGCTGCCGGAATTTTACAATCAGCTGGGTGCCATGCATGGAACGATCATGGTATTTCTTGGCGTGGTTCCGCTGGCTGTAGGAGCGTTTGGGAACTATGTGGTACCTCTTCAGATCGGCGCGCCCGACATGGCGTTCCCTAAACTCAATGCGGCTAGCTATTGGGCATTCTTTGCGGGCGGCGTGGTGATGCTCGTGAGCTTTTTTGTGCCTGGCGGGGCGGCAAATTCCGGATGGACCTCTTATTCGCCACTTTCCAGCATCGCGACCATGGGACAAACGTACTGGCTGTTGGGTATGGTCTTCCTGATTACGTCGTCACTCCTGGGGTCGGTGAATTTTATCGTAACGATCATCCAGTTGCGGGCAAAAGGGATGACGTTCATGAGGCTCCCATTTTTTGTGTGGTCGCAACTGGTCACTTCCTTCTTGCTGCTTCTTGCATTTCCTCCGCTGGAGGCCGCAGGGGTCATGCAGCTTATGGATCGCCTCGCAGGCTCGAGCTTTTTCCTGCCGAGCGGCCTGGTGGTCGCCGGTCAGCCTTTGCAAGTGAGTGGGGGAGGGCATCCGATTCTCTGGCAACATTTGTTTTGGTTCCTGGCACACCCTGAAGTGTATGTGTTGATACTGCCGGCTATGGGAATTGTCGGCGAGGTTATTGCCAACAATGCCCGGAAACCGCTGTGGGGCTACAAGTCGCTCGTTTATTCGGTGATTTTTGTGGGCTTTATGTCGTTCATCGTGTGGGCACATCATATGTTTCTCACAGGCATGGGCACAACGATCAGCGCGTTCTTCCAGACGACGACAATGATCATCTCCATTCCATCGGTGATTATCCTGACTGCCTTGATTATCTCGTTGTGGGGTGGTTCAATACGGTTTACTACGCCGATGCTATTCGCTCTGGCTTTCCTTCCGATGTTTGGAATAGGCGGACTCACAGGCCTTCCTCTCGGACTCGCGCCGACGGACATTCACCTTCACGACACCTACTACGTCATCGGACATTTCCACTACGTCGTGGCACCAGGGACACTGTTTGCTCTTTTTGCAGGGATTTATTACTGGTACCCAAAAATCACCGGTCGCAAGCTCAACGAGACTCTTGGAAAAATCCATTTCTGGGGATCGTTTGTTGCGATGAACTTCGTCTTCATGCCCATGTTTATCCAGGGTTTTGCTGGAGTTTCCCGTCGACTCTCTGATGGAGCACAACAATATGCCCATGCACAAGGAGTGCTTCAATGGAATGAAGTGATGTCGATTGCAGCTTGGACATTGGGTGTGTTTCAGTCTATTTTCATTTTTAACTTTTTCTGGAGTGTAAAGCGCGGTGAGAAAGTAAACGAGAACCCCTGGGAAGCGACGACTCTCGAATGGGCGGCGCCGACGCCTCCGCCGCATGGCAACTTCCTGAAAACGCCTGAAGTGCACCGCGGTCCATACGAGTACAGCGTTCCAGGCAAGGCCAAGGACTTCATACCACAAAACGAATCCGACTAATCCTATGGAAATCCCCTTTACGATTGCTCCCCGCACCGATACAGGACTCTTCAATGCCAAACTGGGTATTTGGCTCTTCCTCGCGTCCGAGGTCATGCTTTTTGGCGCTTTGTTCTCCTCCTATGTCCTTTTACGGGTTGGCGCTGAACACTGGCCGCACGGCTGGGAAGAGTTGAACATCCCCCTGGCGACTTTGAATACGGTGGTGCTTATTTCATCGAGCGTCACGATGGTCATGTCCTGGGCAGCACTGAAGATGAATGACTTCAAGAAATACAGAATGTACATGGGTCTGACAATTCTCTGCGCATTCATATTTCTCATCGTCAAAGCGTTCGAGTATGGACACAAATTTGAGATTGGCCATTTACCGAGCTTCAGTACGTTTTTTGCCATCTATTTCACGCTCACTGGCTTGCATGGCTTGCATGTCATCGGCGGGATTGTTGTCAATTCCTACCTGTGGGGTCCGGGGAGCAAGATGTGGACAAGCCAGCCGGAACGCTTCACAAATCGGGTTGAAATAGCCGGTCTGTATTGGCACTTTGTCGACCTCGTATGGATTTTTCTGTTTCCAGTTCTCTATCTCTTGTAGGAGGAGCTATGGCTGAGCACGCCGAAGATATAAAGAAACACGTACGGACATACATCATGGTGTTTGTGGCCCTCTTGGCTTTGACGATCATCACAGTGGCTGTCTCGACGCTGCATCTGTCAACGCCGGCGGCTGTGACCGTTGCCTTGATTATTGCGGTCATCAAGGGCTCTCTGGTAGCCAGTTATTTTATGCATCTGATCTCAGAGAAAAAACTGATTTATGCGGTCCTACTCTTGACGATAGTTTTTTTTATAGGACTCATGTTTCTCCCGATCTCAAGCTTTAGCGATAAGATTGTGATACAATAATGTCTCTGAAAAGCTTCCATATTGTTTTTATTTCGATTTCGACGCTTTGCGCCTTTGGATTCGGCGCCTGGCTCTTGTTCGCGAATGCCGTAGACCAATCCTGGAGTAATGTTGCGGGTGGGATAGTTTCGTTCCTTGTGGGATTCGCTCTCGTGGCGTACGGCGTAAGATTCCTTAAGAAATTTCGACATCTGAGCTATATGTAATGCGATACGGCATGATTCGAATCATACTTTTGCTTTTTCTTGCGATGATCGTCAATGACGTTGCCTTAGCCTGTCCCGTTTGCTTTGGCGCGGCGGAATCTCAACGGACGACGGACAGCCTGAATATGGCTGTCATCGTTCTCCTTAGCGTTACGGGAGGTGTTTTGACTTTGTTTGCCACTTTTTTTGCCTACCTGCGGAAACGGGCAAAAATGACCCTGAATGGATCGTTGGAATATCCGAACCCCAACTAATAGGAGAGTCTGAAGCATGTTCGATTTTCTCAAATTCCCTGTTGTCGCTTCTGCCCACGGGCCCGAAATAGACGACATGATGACCATCATGCACATTGCCATGCTGATTCTCTTTGTCGGTTGGAGCCTTTTCTATCTTTTTATCCTTGTGCGGTTCCGAAGGTCAAAACAGCCCCGCGCCGACTACTCAGGAATGAGGACGCACGCCTCAAACTACGTCGAAGGCGCCATTGTGTTGTTCGAAGTTATCGTGCTTGTGGGCCTGGCGTTTCCACTCTGGGCAAAACGTGTTAATGCGTTCCCGTCGGAAAAGGATGCGCTCGTTCTTCGCGTTGTCGGCGAGCAGTTTAACTGGAATGTTCACTATCCGGGTGGGGATGGAGCCTTTGGCCGTACGGACATTAAACTCGTGTCGGCGGAAAACCCGCTCGGCCTCGACCGGTCAGATCCAAACGCGAAGGATGATATCACAACGATCAACCAGCTGCATGTTCCTGTCAACAAACCTGTGATCGTCCGGTTATCGAGCAAAGATGTCATCCACAGCTTCAGCCTGCCTTTCTTCAGAGTAAAGCAGGACGCCATTCCCGGAGATGTGTTCCCCGTTTGGTTCGTTCCGACCAAAACCACAAAAGAAATTCAGGAGATGATGAGATTCACGTACAACCTGGGGAAGGTGGTCGAATTCGACTACATGCGGGATGATATCTTAGACTATCTGGATTACGTAACACTCACGGATATCGTGAATCAGAAAGACAGCTCGGTGGCGCTTCCAAAAGGTACCAGGATTCAGACATTTCTCAAGGACCAGCTTGATCAGGCTGTGAAGGACGGGGCTGAATTCACCAGAATAAAACTCGTCGATGTTCCGCCTGCGCTGATCTTTGAAAAAATCGCCGCTCGGGTTTATAGTGCCAAAGATGGATCCGTCCTACTCAACAAGGGAGACCTTGTCAACGAGAGCATCATACCGGCCTTGTTTGACAACGACATCACCGAGATTATAGTCGAACTGGCAACGCCGACAGAAGTGGCATGTGCGCAGCTTTGCGGACTCGGCCACTACCGCATGCGTGGTACCATGATAGTAGAGACCCAGCAGGAGTACGAGGCCTGGCTCAAGCAAGAGGCTTCGTTTCTCCCGCAATAGAAATTGAGCTACACGGGGTGGGGGATGTGTCACTTTTTGCATGCCTTCCGGTAAGGAAGGCATCTTTATTTCAACTCTGATGGCTGACTTTCATAAAAACCTTCATCGATTTACGCTTTTCACGTCGGTGTGCACTTTTTTTCTGTTGATTGCCGGCGGAATGGTCACGAGTACTGGATCCGGACTGGCCGTGCCTGATTGGCCGCTTTCCTACGGAAAGCTCATGCCTCCAATGATCGGAGGTATTTTTTATGAGCACGGGCATCGAATGGTGGCGTCGTTCGTCGGGCTTCTCACTGTCATCCTCACTGTTTGGATTGTAAAGGTTGAGAAGCGTCAATGGGTCAAGAAGCTGGCAATTGCAGCCCTGGCTTCCGTGATTTTACAGGGTCTCCTGGGAGGGCTCACCGTGAAGCTTATGCTTCCGACAGAGGTCTCAGCAGCACACGCAACACTGGCACAACTCTTCTTCTGCATGGTGTGTTCTCTCTCGCTTTTTACCTCACCATGGTGGCTTTCCGGGGAGGAACGCAAGAATAGTTTGGAAATGAGTTCGCTTCCGCCCATCAAATCATCTACTCTGTTAGTTGTCGTCATATTTATCCAGCTGATACTCGGTGCTCTTGTTCGTCATACGCAGTCTGCGCTGGCAATTCCTGACTTCCCTTTGGCTTATGGGCAGATTCTCCCCTCGTTGACTCAGGAGAGCTTGAATGCCTACAATACGGCGCTTATCCGGGAGAATGTTCGTCTCTATGCAGATGGGCCTGTCACGCAGAACCAGGTGTTGATAGCACTCCTGCATCGGATTTGGGCTCTTGCTGTTACTGGCCTAGTCGTTTGGAACTCTGCAAGGTTATGGAGGAGCAGAACAGCAGATCCCCGCTTTGGCTTCTTGGGGGTATCCCTAGTGGCAGTCTTATCCGTTCAGCTAATACTGGGAGCATCTGTCGTGCTTACTCGGCGTACACCTGAAATCGCGACGGCCCACCAGACATTTGGGGCGGCCCTGCTCATGGCCTCTGTCATTGCGCTACTCCATGTATGGCGATTTCTGAAGAGTGGGAGTAATCCGAAAAACGTGGAAGATGAGGGGTTTTCTTCAACTAGCAGACGCTATGTTATATCTTAAATGAATTCTCTAACATATTCAAAAATATTGACTTATCTGGAACTCATGAAGCCCGAATTGACTGGTCTATCTGTCTTGTCTGCAATCTGCTCCTACTCTGTTGCTTGGGACGGGGTGAGTGAGCTGTGGGCTGTGCTTTGGCTTTCAGTGGGAACGTTGTTTGTCGGAGGAGGGGCGGGAGCACTCAACGAGTATTTTGAGCGTGATTATGACGTCCATATGCGAAGAACCGAAAAAAGACCCATACCCTCGGGCAAAATCACTCCTTTGGCGGCCCTTTTGTTCGGCAATGTAATCAGCATAGCGGGATTAATGATTCTCGCACTTCTTGTCAACCTCCTGACGGCGTTTTTGGCTGCGCTCACCCTAGCAACCTACCTGGTTCTCTACACCCCGTTAAAGCGGGTGACGTGGTGGAATACGCTCGTAGGGGCAATTCCAGGTGCCCTACCAACCCTTATAGGCTGGGCTGCAGCACGAAACGAGATCAATGCGGGAGGATGGACTCTCTTTGCCATTCTGTTTGCCTGGCAAATCCCCCATTTCTTATCTCTTGCCTGGATGTATAAGAAGGACTATGCGCGCGCTGGTTTCAAGATGCTCCCCGTTGTTGATGACAGTGGCAAGAGGACAAGTCTGCACATTCTGTCATCAACGGTGATCCTCATAGGTTTGACGGTTTTTGCCTCGTGGAACGGAATGGCTGGCTTTTGGTATCTTGCTTGTGCAATCCTTCTCGGCGCTGGTTTTCTCTCATTTGCTTTTATGTTTCGACGATCCACACTGTCAAACATGCCGATGGCGGCCAACCTTTACTCGCGACGGGTTTTCTTCGCATCATTGGTGTATTTGCCCGCCCTCATGGTCGCTCTCGTCGCAGACAAGCTTTAACGAACAAAAACCCGTTTCCTCAGCATGTTCTCCGTGTCCGACCTACCGCTCGTGAATGCAATATTGAACTCCACAAGCGCCATTCTGCTCGTCCTGGGTCATCGCTTCATGAAGCAAGGCCGCATCCAGGCTCACAGGTCAAGTATGATCGCCGTTTTTGTGGTTTCAGCTCTTTTTCTAACCTCGTACCTCGTCTA
>CAYIBG010000098.1:0-7460 GCA_964361365.1 uncultured Ignavibacteriaceae bacterium
CAACAAAATGAGAGAGGCCGTTGTTTTCGGAATGTTCATCCCTCGACCCGACGTCGATCCATACACCCACAGAAGCCGACCGGACATGAGAAATCTCTTCTGAGACAATTCGAAGACCATTCGGAAAGATGGATTTTTTGTACGTTGCTTCCATCTTTCGGGGAGTCAGCTTCGGCGTGTGGGATTTTCTAGCCAATGGACTGCGAGTTGAAATAAGTGCGAGTTTTACTGCTTTTAGTGCGAGGCAAGATAGAAGTTTTTGCAAGGATAAGCAAGGAATCGGCGTTATAACCCGGAGAGCATTGATTTGATCTTTGTAACGACCATGTCGATGGCCACCTCGTTTTCAGCGCCGCGTGGAATAATAATGTCTGCCCAATGTTTGCTCGGCTCGACAAATTCCAGATGCATGGGCTTCACCGTGTTCACATACTGATTCATCACGGCGTCAATGGAACGGCCGCGCTCGAGGATGTCGCGCCGGATCCTTCGAATCAGCCGCTCATCTGCATCGGTATCGACAAACAGTTTGATGTCCATCAGCGCACGAAGCAACTTTTCCACAAGAACGAGAATGCCGTCCACGATGATTATTTCCTTCGGCTCGATCCTGTTCGTTTCGTTCAATCGACGATGAGTTGTAAAGCTGTAAATCGGCTGCTCAATCGCTTTTCCACTGCGCAGCTGCTTGATGTGCTCGATGAGCAATTCTGTTTCGAGTGAGTCCGGATGGTCGAAGTTGATCTTGTCTGGAGTCAAACCCTTGAACTGACTCAGGTCTTTGTAATACGAGTCATGCTGGATGACAACAACGCGGTTCTGGTCCAGATGCTCCAGAATCTTGTTTGTGACGGTCGTTTTGCCTGAGGCGCTTCCGCCCGCTATGCCGATAACGAGTGATTTCATTGAACTGCCTAGTCCCCCAAGTATTTTGTCATGCCCGCGGATTTCGCGTTTTTTGCGTCCGCCCTTTTTCTGGCGGATCAGCGGGCATCCAGAACCCGTATACAATTGTCACTGCAGTGACTTAAGCTATGGGCAAGTTTAAACTCGCTCTGGATTCCCGCTTAAGACGTGCGGGAATGACAGCAAAAAAGGAGAATTGTCACTCCCGCGGATTTTAAGCCTGCCTACCGGACAGGCAGGCGGGAGTCTAGAAATAGCGTTGTTCTGGATTCCGTCTAATGATCCGACGGAATGACAATATTTCCTAATGGAAATATAGATTGAACTCTCAGAAGTTTCAATTGAAAAACTGATCTTATTTCGCCATTTTTTGGTGTGATGGCAGATCTTGTTATTCCCGCATCGTTGGTTCTCACAGCAATATTTTACTCCTTCGTCATAATCGGCCTTATTGTTGGCCTGATGAGAAAGCAGAAATCCACGTCTCCTTACAAGCCTTTCGTTTCTATCATCGTCGCGGCAAGAAACGAGGAAGAAAACCTCCATCGGCTTTTGCCTGCACTCGTCGAACAAGCGTACCCTGAATTTGAAATCATCATCGTCAACGACCGTTCCGCGGATAAGACAAGTGCTGTCGTTACATCGTTTCAGCAAAAACACAAAAACCTGAAATTCATCGAAGTCTCATCAAGCCCGGCCGACATGCCCCCTAAGAAAAACGCCCTCGCCCAGGGCATCAAGGCCAGCAAGGGTGAGATTCTATGCTTCACGGATGCAGATTGTGTCCCAACACGGCAATGGGTCGGTGAGCTTGTGGCTTTGTTTCAGCCGGAAACCGGCATGGTTGTCGGCTATTCGCCCTACGATGACTCGCTGCAAACAGGGTTACCGAAAGCGGGCTTTCTGAAGGAACTCTTTTGGAAATTCAGCGCATACGAGGAGCTCAAAGCCGCAGGTTGGTCTGCCGGCTCTATCGCTTGGCGGAAGGGTTGGCTGTGTACGGGCCGAAATCTGGCCTACAGACGTTCTGTGTATGATGAAGTAGGAGGTTTTGAAAAAATCAAGGCGTCTGTAAGCGGCGACGATGACCTCTTTTTGCAGCTGGTGCGGAGGGAGACCGCCTGGAAGATTCGCTATTCGTTTTCACCAGAAAGCTTCGTGAAAACGATTCCTCCTGCGACGTTTTCAGCATTCCTCGAACAACGGAAGCGCCACTTTTCTGCGGCCAAGTTTTTTCCTTTCTCCATGAAATTGTTTTTCTTTCTGTTTCATTTCAGCAATCTGGCCCTCTTCATCGGATTTCTTGGATTCCTGATGGGCCTTTCACCGCTCCTCATCGGACTCCCTTGTTTCGCAGCCAAACTGGTTGCTGACGCGAGCCTGTTCTTCATTTCCTCCGAGACGTTCCGTCAACGCGGGTTTGCAGTCTATTTTCTTTTGATGGAAATACTCTACATCTTCTACAACACGCTCATTGGCCCTCTTGGGTTCATCAGAAAATTTGAATGGAAGCCCGAACCGAAACTGTAGTTCCAACATCGATTGCGAAAACGTTTCGACGCCGTTTCTTTGTGCTCACACTGAAAACCATCGTGGGAGCAGGCTTGATGTATCTGGTTTTTCGCATGGTTGATATCAATGAAGTCCTGCTTTCGCTCCGTTCCGCGAATGTCATCTATGTGACACTTGCTTTCCTGCTGCTCGGTTTAAATCTGGGCACGCGGGTTCTTAAGTGGAAGATGATGTTGCATGCTGCCGAGAACAAGACGACAACCTGGGAAGCCTTCGAGTCTCTCATTCTCGGCGTTTCGTTGGGTTCCTTCACACCCGGACAGATCGGCGAGCTTGGAGGCAGGTTCATGCGTCTCACAAACTGCAAGTCTGCCCATATTGTGGGTCTCGCAATCCTGGACCGGTCTCAGCTGTTTCTCGTGCTTGCGATGAGCGGTCTTACAAGCTACGCGTTCATCGCTATCGAAAATACGCTAGCGGCGGTCGGCGTGAGTCTCGTGTCGGTCGCAGTGTGCCTGTTCTTATTCTTCAAGCTGGACTGGACACAAAAACTCCTGGCCGTTTTTGATTTCAAGTTCCTTCGGAGCGAATGGTTCGCGGATTTTCTCGAGTCCTTTGGCTTTCTGAAGAACCATCACATTCTGCCCGCACTTTCTTATTCTCTCGCGTTCAGTTTCGTCCTCTATCTCCAGATGTACTTCCTGCTCAATGCGTTCGGCCATGTCGACCCCTGGACGGCGTTTCTCGGTTTCTCGGCCATGATGTTTTTCAAATCTCTGCTGCCGATATCGATTGGAGATATTGGAGTCAGGGAAGCCAGCACCGTGTACTTCTTCTCTCTGCTCCATGTCCCGAGCGTCATCGCCCTCAACGCTTCCCTCATGATGTTTGTGATCAATCTGATCATTCCCACCGTCATGGGCGTTTTCTTTCTCCCGTCAAAGCTCCCGTTGAATTCTGCTGCGATCGAATCGGGTAAATGATTCTCACAGCGTTCCTTCTCCTTTTTGTCTTCGGCACTTTCTATTTCTGGTTTGTTCTGCGCGTGTGGAGGGGGCTCTCAAATCTTCGCTCGCACTCCGTCGCAAACAAGCGGATCCCTTTCGTGAGCGTCGTTGTCGCGGCGAGGAATGAGTCCGGCACCATTGAAAAGTGCATTTCAATGATCCTGGAGCAGGATTATCCCAGGAGCAAATTCGAAGTGATTGTGGTGGACGACAGTTCGTCCGATTCAACGGCAGATCTGGTCAGAAAAATGGTAAAGAAGTTCAAAAACCTCCGACTGTATAAATTGAGTCCATCACGCAATGAATCCATCGGGCGCAAACCGGAATCCGTCGCTTTGGCTGTTTCTGTGGCAAAGGGCGAAATTATTCTCACGACCGACGCCGATTGCCAGGTTCCAAGAACATGGTTGAAGTCCATGACAAAGGATTTTGCCGGGGACGTCATGTTTCAAGCAGGACCGGTCGTTGAGATGCAAACGGGTTCCTTCCTGAACGAAGTGGAATCGCTCGAATTTATGAGTCTGATTGTCACCGGAGCGGGCCTCATCGGTGCAGGCCGGCCGATCATTTGCAACGGAGCAAATCTCGCCTACCGTAAATCAGCTTTCAAAGCTGTGCAAGGATTCGAGGGAACCGCCAGTTCCAACGACGATGAAACTCTGATGCAGCGCATATGCAACAGAAACATCGGAAAAGTGAGGTTTGTCGCCGACGCTGAGGCCGTCGTCCGGACGATGTCAAACAACAACCTGCAGAGTTTTCTAAAACAACGCTTGCGCTGGGCTGCAAAGAAAGGCCGCTATGAAGATAAAACGATTCTGGCCGAACTCGTCCTGTTGTACTCCTTTTTCTTCGTTCTACTCGCTTCAGCGGGAGCTTCCTTTTTCGTGCCTGAGTTGAGAATCCCCGTTGTCATGATGTTCGGTTTGAAAATCGTCCTCGATTATCTCGCTATGCGGAGGGGCGCTCATCTCTTGAAGCAGAAATTGAACGTCTTCGTATTTCTCGTTGCAGAGCTTTTCCATGTTCCGTATATTGTGTTTTCTGGCGCTGTGGGACAGTTCGTCTCGCAGGAATGGAAAGGCCGAACATTTGACCGATGAGAATCTCAAACAGCCGAATACACAAGTTTTTTTTTCCTTCATTCACGTACAAAACAGATTCCCCCGCCATCCATCTGACGTTTGACGACGGGCCCCATCCTGCCGCTACACGGGCGGTCCTTCAGTCGTTAAAATCGAGAAATGCCAAAGCGACATTTTTTCTCGTGGGGAAGAATATCGAGAACCTTCCCGCCATTACAAGGCAAATCGTCGACGAAGGCCATTCTGTCGGGAACCACACGTTCGACCACTCCCAGCTCGTCATGCGGTCAACAGGCTTTGTGATCGATCAGCTGCAACGAACCGAGGATGCATTGCTCAAGGCGACAGGCAAGAAAACCAGGCTTTTTCGCCCTCCCTATGGATTCATAGATTACCGGAGTGCTAGCATCGTCAGGCAAAGAGGATATGACATCGTGATGTGGACGAAGGATCCTGGGGATTTTCTGCAAATAGAAAACCAAACTGTTGTACGAAGGGCCACCGAAGGCATCGGAGCAGGGTCCATCATTCTTCTGCACGACAATATGAAGACGTCCAATACAATCTCTGAAATCCTGGAAGGCATACTGGACAATCTCAGCGGTCGTGGATTCACCTTCTCCGTCCTCCCCTGATGACATCTGAAGTATTCCTTGCGGTTAGTGCTATGTGCTATGTCGTCCAGGTAGCGATACTTGTCACAGGATTGAGAAAAACGAAAAAGATCTCGAGCACCTCCCTACCCAAGGTATCGGTGGTGATTGCAGCGCGGGACGAAGAACTCCGTCTCCCGGATTGTCTCAAATCCGTAACAAACCAAACGTATCACAAAGAGAATCTGGAAATCATCGTTGCAAACGATCAGTCAAGCGATCGCACTCCTGACATTTGCCGCGAGTTCGAAAAACGGTTCAGCAACCTTCATTGGTTTGATGTCGTTCAGGATGACAAGTTCCGCGGAAAGGCGAACGCGCTCGCACAGGCCATCGACAAAGCCACAGGCGAAATCATCCTCATCACCGACGCCGATTGCGAGGTTCCAGCTTCCTGGGTCGAGAACACCGCCAGCTTTTATGGAACAGAAATTGGCCTTGTGGGCGGGATGACATTACAGAAGGCATCGAATGCGTTTGAAGGCATGCAGTCCCTGGAGTGGGCGTATGTCCTCGCTGTGGGATCCTCGATGGCCGCGAGGGAAAATCCGCTCGGCAGCATCGGAAACAATTTGTCGTTCCGGAGGAAGGCGTATGAAGAAGTGGGAGGATATCGCGGAGTGAAATTCAGTGTCACAGAAGACTATACAATGGTCCAAAGCATCGTGGCCTTAAGAAAATGGCAATACCTCTTCCCTCTCGACCCAGGCATACTCGTGATGAGCCAGCCATGCGGGTCGTGGAAGGACCTCGTCCGGCAAAAGCATCGCTGGGGCAAAGGCGGACTCGATATGAAACTGGCCGGTTTGCTGATTATGGCAACCACGTGCACTCTCATCCTTGCGTCTTTTGCAATGCTCTTGTGGAATGGCGTTGTTCCATGTGTTACCGGCCTCATGGTCAAAAGTGTCGCTGACTACGCGTTCCTTTACACCGTACTTACTCGCCTCCAACAAACGAAAGAGCTCAAGTATTTCTGGTGGTTTGAACTCTATTTTACACTCTACGTGATTCTCCTTCCTTTACTCGTCGCATTTGGCGGAAAAGTCGTTTGGAAAGGAAGAACATATTGATTCCTTTCCCAGGGCTGTTTCTTCCTCTCTTCGCATACGCCGAAACCCACTACCGATTCAAATATTTTTTCAGTTTCCTCAAAAAGGATGAGCCGGAGCTTTTGGCGGATGCGCCTCACAGGATTGAACCGGGGAAAGCAATCCCTGTTCTTCTTCTCTTCAAAGACGCGGATAAGTATCCTTGCACGCTTCATCAAGTCACGATCAGGATCACTCAGGGTTCCCGCACGCTCCTGACAAAAACTGTTCTTGGGAATCCGGTTTTCATCAAGACTCCGCTTTGGTGGGTTGTTGAGGACTTTAAACATCCCGGAATTACGGGTTGGGTGCAATGCGATGTGATGTTTGACATCCAGCGCAAGGGGAGCCGCCGTATCTACCACAACGACAATCTGAGGACTTCTTCCCGTAAGCCCCTCGATCTATTTCTCTCGACAGAAAAGCTCCCGACATTTCCCGGACTTCATTTCGGAGATATCCACACACACTCGACGTACACAGACGACCAGGTCGAATTTGGCTCTCCCATTGCTGCATCTCGATCTCTCAGCAAAGCGATGGGCATCTCTTTTTTCGGCGTGGCTGACCACTCGTACGACCTGGACGACGAGGCTGGAAACTATCTCCGAAACGACCCGGCCGTGCCCAAATGGAATCAGTTAAAAAAGGAAATTCGGCAAGTCCTCTCGGAAGACAAGAATTTCGTCGTCCTGCTGGGAGAGGAAGTATCGTGTCGAAACAATGACGACAAAAACGTGCACTTGCTGCTACTCGGCAATAAGGATTTTCTTCCCGGTTCCGGCGACAGCGCTGAAAAGTGGCTTCGGACATGGAGCCAGCATGGAATTGGAGATATTCTCAGGTTGAAGAACCGAGACGCCATCGCGTTCGCCCCCCATGCAAGCGAACCCGTCCCTTTTCTGCAGCGAATCCTGCTGGGCCGCGGCAACTGGCATTCTTCCGACTTCGATCACCCGGGTCTTGCCGGAATTCAATTCGCAAACGGAAATAAAGACGGGGCATTCGATGCCGGCTACCGTGAGTGGATTACACAACTGCTCAAGGGTAAACGCTGGTTCGCGGTTGCAGGCAACGATGCCCACGGGAACTTCAACCGGTTTCGGCAAATTCACGTACCATTTGTAAAAATTGTCGAAAAGGACACACAACTCTTCGGCAAAATGAGAACAGGAGTATTCTTGGATAAGCCATTCCGCGAACATT
>CAYIBG010000099.1:0-7313 GCA_964361365.1 uncultured Ignavibacteriaceae bacterium
TTATCGATTGGTTGAGATTGAATGAGGTCAATCAGCAGTGTGCTTGCAATGACCTCTAATGTTCTCCTCGCGAATTCCAAAGATATAGAATATGGCAACCCTAGGACACCAATTGGAGCTAGAATCAGGCCAACTATACCAACAATTGAGCCATGGTCGATAGTGTTACCGCCAGCCCATCGTACTCCCCAGGAAGAAATGGAAGTAGCATACACGCAACGTTCAGTATTATGATAGCGCCCATTCGGGCTATATCACAACCATCATGCGGTCTCCCGGGTGATCTGCACTGTTCCTGATGATCTCCTTTTATGAATTTCCTTCCCGTTTGGCTTTCACGACGTCCCGTTTTTTACGGCGGGTTCTGGTCTCCACTTTATTTTCTTGTTTGTACTCAATAGTCTGTTATGGTAAGGTGTCAGAATATTGCGAACACCCTTTACCATAGTTCATCGCACGTCATTTGAATGTTTAGTTTTTTAGTGCAGCCCCGCCTTCAGCGTAACTTTTAATGGATAGCAATGCTTTCAATCGGTTTTTCCTTTGATCCATTTTTATCATCGGGTTCATTAACCACCCAATGAAGCCTTTAGTACGGTGGTAGAATGTAAAGATAAAACGCGTTTTATCCGAGCCTTCTGGAACTATTTCCATTGAGGCCCCAACATCTTTTAAAATCTTTCCCATTCCAAAACTATCTGCATAAATAAGAAAGCTTATTTTACGACCCTCGATATGTTCGGTACGGATTTCTTCGTACCAACCTTTTCTTTTTTCGGTGAACTTGGCAAACACTTTACGCTTGCTTCCCTTTCCTTCTTCTGTTTGATCAAGAGTAAGGTATATTTCAATTTTCTGTACCGGGGGTCCCCAATCTTCAAGCCTTTTCGAATCTTTTATTAGTGGCCAGACAACGGAAACAGGAACGTTGATGATTATTTGACTCTGACCTTGAATTTTGGGCGTCTGAGAATAGCTTGGCGTTACCATATTATTTGTATTGTGGTTATTGGTTTGAGCTAAAGCGACAATAACCTTCGTCTTTGAGAAGCGGAATGGCCTTGGTGAGGCTGTGTGGCGTATAACGTTCGCGGGGATACGCGAATTGCCCGAAGTGCATATTTCATACCCGCTGTTGTGTGATGCTTTTCGTTGTCTCAGTTGATTAACCGACACGGTCAGTCCCAAGTCGTCGCTGCAGAAGCTCCTTCACTGCCCGAGAGGGAGCCGATTTCAAAGCTACATCGCGATAGAGATCCGCTCTCTGGGTATTTCCACAGCGCTGATGCAAATCGGCCAGTACCGCAGACCATAGGTAGGAGCCGGCTAGCCAGGTCGGCGGTTCAAACCCCTTGAGAACGGCGAGTCCCGAAGCGGGTCCTTGCCACTCCGCGACGGCTACCGCACGGTTCAGCTTGTGTAGTGCAGAGGGCGCGATCCGCTCCAGCAACGAATAACACTCCACGATTCTGTCCCAACGGGTATCCTGAAGCGAGTGGGCGAGGCAGTGTTCCGCCGCGATCCCGGCCTCTGCGTGGTACCGGGAAAAGCTATCGCCATGTGCGGATTTGGCCAACCACTCCAATCCGACCTGAATTCCCTGCTGGTCCCAGAGTTCTCGGTCCTGCTCCTCCAACAAGAGCAACCCGCCGGATCCGTCCTGACGAGCAGTACTCCGTGCCGTGTGTAGATGCATCAAAGCCAACAGGGCAAACGTTTCCGGGTTCTGGCCTACCGGGTGTTCCGCCAGGAGGGTCGCCAGCCGTATCGCTTCGTCACAAAGCTCCTTGCGGATAGCCTCCTCCGTGTGGGAAGAAAGATAACCCTCGGTGAATAGAAGATACAATACCTTGTTTACGGCCGGACGTCGCGAGGAGTATTGCTCATCGGTAAGTTCGCCGGTGTGAGGTGGAAGTTTCCGCAAACGGCTGCGGGCTCGACCGAGGCGTTTGTATACATTGGCTTCGCTGGTAAACAACCGAAGCGCGATCTCCTGAATACCGAAGCCGCAGAGAGTCTTCAGAGCCAACACCAGCTGTGATTCCACAGGAATCACCTCGTCGCAACAGACAAATAGCATCCGCAACAGGTCGTCTCGCACCTCCCCCGCCAGGAAAATCTCCGGGTCGTTCTTCGGAGTGCCGATATCTTCTTTTGCGTTTTGCTCCAGGATGCGACGGCGGCCTTTTCGCTGACGCAACTCTCCGATCAGGTCGTTATGCGCCACCCGATAAAGCCAGGCCGATGGATTGTCCGGCAAACCCGCCACCGTCCAAGCCTCAAGGGCGGTCATCAAGGCGGACTGAACTGCGTCTTCGATATCTTCGATATGTTGCACTGCCACGCGACGCAAAAGCACGGCCACCAGCCTACCGTATTCGTGCCGGAAGAAGTGCTCAACCAGTTTGGGCGTGGTCAAGGAGTGTGAATCTCTCTGACTTCAACGCTTGACCCGGGCATCACGACTCCGGGGCACTGACGAGCTACCTCCATCGCTTCTTCCAAGCTTTCCGCCGAGACGATCATGTAGCCGCCGACCACCTCTTTTGCTTCCACGAAAGGCCCGTCCGTTGCACCTTCTGAGGTGACGATTTTTCCGCCCTTCAGCCTCCCTCCCATGTCGACGATATTTTCCTGGAATTTCTCTTTCCAGGTGTTGAATACAGCATACATCTCCTGCATTTTAGCTGGAGATGGTTTCTCCCTCTTCCCCGGTTGGCTTCGTTGGATACACAGGTATTTTGGCATGATGCCTCCTTTCTTGAATTCTGCCGGTCAATTCAACCGACACCCTATGACGCATGAGCACTCTCCTTTTGGACAGTTCCTAGCAACTTTTTCTGACTCTATTTGCCTACCCAGGCTTGCCCGCGCTTTCCAGCCCACGCGCTCGCCGGTTTGCCCAATTTGTCAGAGCCTTTGGCTCGCTTAACGGACCGGAGCTCCGCCACAAAACTCGGCCTATAAATAAGCCGCGGCAACGAAATGTTGGAACTGCACTACACGAACTCGAATCACGTTTAGCAGATGTTGGACGCGCCCCACGTTATACCGTCAGCTTGCCTGCCCGCCAATCTTTATGGCGGGAGCGACTGGTTAGTCGGCGGAATTGATTTGTAACCGTGCTACAATTGCGTCTCCTTGTTGGCGGCTCGTACCTTCTTGCCGGATAAGGGGCCACCGACTAAGGGGCTAATGATACAGAAGTCGAAGACACCGGCAGACATCGGGACAATCCCAACAAGCATCCATATGATCCCAGATGCGTCTCCTAATTGGGTGTAGCCCCATATGATGAGAGCTATGCCGCCGATAATTCGAGTTACGCGACCTGCTAGGCTATTCATGAATCGGGCGAAGCTGGATCGTGCAAATGATTGAGCTAGATTCATAGAGTCCTCGTTTCTACGGTATAAACAGTTTGGTTATCGTTGAAGCAGTCAATGCTGTTTTTTCGCCGCCGTCTAACGGACCGGTCTACGACTCTATCGAGTCGTAGACTCGTAGAGAGCTTCAGCCTAAGGCTGATCACCTTTGGCGGAAAGCTGCGACAACGAAGTGTTTGGGGCGTGTAGTACACGAACTTAGCCTTTCCCTCGCGGCGGGTCGGCCGCTATAAAATAATCAATTCTTATTTTGAGGGGAGATTGCGCCCCACGTAGTTTCGTCAGCTTGAGCGACTGGTTAGGTGCCGCCCGACAACATCCTGTTTTCTTGTTGAAATGACCGCATTATTGTTGACATTCAACAAGATATTGTTTACAATATACAACAACGTAGTTTACAATGACAGGAGGAATGATTGGCAAAAAAGAGCTCCAAAGAGCGCGCTCGACAGATTCGGGATTTTATCGTTGAGAACGTAGAACTGAATTCTGACAGGATCACGAAGCTCGTTGGCGAGAAATTTGGCATTTCGAGGCAAGCTTCTCATAGGTATGTGCAAAAGCTAGTAAGAGATGGTGTGCTCATTTCAACTGGCCGAACCCGAGACAGAACATATGAACTCAAACCCATTGCAGATTTTAAACTTCGTCTGAAGATAAACTCACAACTACACGAAGACACAGTCTGGCGAGAGAAAATGTTGCCGTTTTTCAAGGATATCCCTACGAATGTCGTTCGTATTTGTGAATACGGTTTCACAGAAATGCTCAACAACGCGATTGATCACTCCAAAGGTCGAAATGCAACAGCTGATCTTGTAATTGCGAAAAAGCTAATAAGCTTGGAAATACTTGATGATGGAATTGGAATATTTGACAAGATCCAGAAGGACCTCAACTTGGAACACCCGCGTCTGGCTATTCTAGAGCTAGCCAAAGGAAAGTTAACTACAGACCCAAAACATCACACCGGTGAGGGAATATTTTTCACCTCACGAGCTTTTGACAAATTTTCCATTCTTTCTGGAATTCTCTATTTCTCTCACACGGAGCCTGGTGACGATTGGCTGTTAGAGGATCAAGAACCTACCAATGGCACGCATGTTGTGATGAGAATAAGCACAGGTTCCGATCGAGTTCTGCAACAAGTGTTCAACAAGTATGCAACTGACGAGTATAGCTTTTCGAGAACTCACATTCCCGTGAGTCTAGCAAGAATTGGTAAGGAGAATCTGATCTCGCGATCTCAGGCAAAAAGACTCCTGTCGCGGTTTGAGAGATTTGAGGAAATAATCCTTGATTTCAAAGACGTTGAAACAATTGGTCAAGCATTCGCTGATGAGTTGTTCAGAGTTTTCTCCAATGAGCACCCTAACCTTCAGATAATATCGATAAATGCCAATAGTCAAGTGAATGGGATGATACTTCGAGCCAAGGGCGGCACCTAACGGACCGGAGCTAAGCTGCGGCAACGTATGTTTGGGGCGCGCACTTCACGAACTTAGCTTTACCCTCGCGGAGGGTTGGCCGTTATAAAATAATCAATTTCTATTTTGAGGGGAGATAGCGCCCCACGTTATACCGTCAGCTTGAGCGACTGGTTAGGCGGCATTTTGCTTCTAACGCAGTCGACCGATTTGCACAGATAGAGCGACTCCACTAAAACTTGCCTTCGAATTGAGGTCTGTAAACAAAGACATACCAATTCCAAAAAAGGAAAGTGGTTCGATGAGAAGCTGTGCTTCCATAGGAAGCGCCAGGGAATAGAAGTTTTCGATCACTCCATTATTCTGTTCTGTTGTTAAGACCATTCCAACACCTCCGGAAGCACAAAAGCAAAACCATCCTTGCTGTACTTGAAGGCCATACAGACCGCCGAGTTCAGCGATGCTCTTTACCTGGCGTTCATTGGGGAGAAAGAGTTCCTTCGTTACCGTCATATCGAAATAGCGAAACCGCGCAGAAAACAGACCGCTGGAAAACCTGTTGAAGTAACCGATTTCCAAGCCGAAACCTGGCCTATTTTGCCATCTCGTGATTCCAACTCCAGCAGTAATCCAATGGAACCCCTGAGAGGTATCAGTTGAAACGACTTGTCCGTGAAGACAGCGGCTGTTTGCAAAAATCAGCACCGAGGTCAAAAGCAACAACCTTTGATTCCTGTGCAAATGCATATTCAGCTCATCGTCAAAATGCCGCCTAACGGACCGGAGCTAAGCTGCGGCAACGAAATGTTCGGGGCATTCACTGTCCGAACCCGTGTAAACTTCGCGGCGCGTCGGCTTCTAAAACTAACGAATTTTTTATTCCTGCGCGGCGGAAGTGCGCCCCACGTTATACCGTCAGCTTGCCTGCCCGCCAATCTTTATGGCGGGAGCGACTGGTTAGGCGGTAGCATACTCTCATCAGCCGTACTTGCCACAAGTTACCTAGGACCAGATTCAGAAAAGTCATCTTCCCAAGGACGAGATGCGCGCCATCCGTCTGAGTACCAGTTTGTCCAGCTAAATTTTGTCTCAAGATATCCCTTCTCACCCTTGGCTGTCTCCACGCCAAGCCAAATTGGCCAGCCGGAGTCCACGCTCCACCGGACTTCCGTAACTTTCAGGGGAGAGCCAATCGCAACTTTGAGAGAAAAAAGACTGTCGCTCTCGGAATCGTAAATGGTGATATATTTCTTTTTCGAGTAGATTGTCTTGCCAACCCATCTCGCCCTTGCTTTCAACAGCTCGCTGACGAGCGCGATCCCATGAACGAGACCTTTGTAAGGACGAGCGTAGAGTGTGAGATTCGTGCTATCTTCAACAAATGTGACCGTCAAACCAAGGGAATCTTGGCTCAGAGTCCGAGCTGTTATGATTTTCCCAACGAAGCGACTGTAACGGAGGCCGTGTGTTCTTTCGACTTCCAATTCGGGGTCGCAAATCGGGCCGCGAAAAGGGTGCTCTTTCGTTAGGAAAACGAAATACCCAAATTGTCGTAAGGATTTAGGTTTTTCGAGAAAGATGAATTTCTGGCCGATCCATTGCTCAACAGGAACGTCAATACTTTCCTGAACTAATCGTGGCTGTGCCAACCCAGAAACAAAGCAGAAGAGAAAAATCGACATCAATAACGAGGAAGGTCGAATCATATTGCGAGCTCCTTTGCGTCGAGAGGTTGTTTGCGCACCTTGTGGCAAGTCCATAGCAACATTGATGCTACCGCCTAACGGACCGGAGCTAAGCTGCGGCAACGTATGTTTGGGGCATTCACTACACGAACTCGTTTCACGTTATGCCAATGTTGGGTACGCCCCACGTTATACCGTCAGCTTGCCTGCCCGCCAATCTTTATGGCGGGAGCGACTGGTTAGGCGGTTGCGCATGCAGAAAAATTGCGTTAAGATTCATTCCATGCCAGAAATTAGTAGGTTCCTGGGAATTATCATTGCGATGTTCTACAACGAGCACTCTCCACCTCACTTTCATGCGAAATACGGAGATTTCGACGTGACGGTGACCATTGAACACGGCGTCGTTTCTGGGGAATTCCCAAAACGAGCTTTGGCCCATGTTCTTGAATGGCTGCAACTGCATAAATCTGAGTTGCTCAAGAACTGGGAACTTGCTAAATTACGAAAGCCGTTAAACAAAATCGATCCTTTAGAATAAGCATGATTCCGCGAGTTACAGAAGCAAAATACGTTGAAGGATACACAGTCTGGATCAAATTCAATGATGGTTCAGAGGGCGAGGTCGATCTCAAAGACGAGTTGTGGGGACCGATGTTCGAACCTCTGCGCGATTTAAGTCAATTCCGCAATTTTTCTGTCCATCCCGAGTTACACACTATTGTGTGGGACAACGGAGCGGACCTCTCTCCAGAATTCCTCCGCACAAACCTGCGCGCAACCGCCTAACGGACCGGAGCTAAGCTGCGGCAACG